>NZ_JACJDU010000001.1:0-273073 GCF_014163715.1 Shewanella sp. SR44-4
TCTTCAACAGACTCATGAACTAATTCAAGCTCTTGCTCAAACATAAAAAATCCCCACCAGAATACTGGTAGGGATTATCTTTCATCTGCAAGATCGGTCAAGTGCCCTTAAACGATCGGCATTGCATCAAAGATGGGCGTTTTTTTATGGATAACCAAAAAGTTTGCTAGGCGCTTATTTATGGATGATGCTTTTGTTACGGCCTTCTTGCTTAGCGACATATAAGGCTTTATCTGCACCCGATAACCAGGTTGAGCTATTATCTATTTCAGAATCTAAATCGTTAATGCCCAGACTCACCGTGACTCTAATGAGGCGGTTTTCGAATGCGACTTCCGATGCTTCAATGCGCTTTCTTAATCGTTCGGTAAAGTTGAGAGCTTCTTCTGCGGTTGTCTTAGATAGCACCACTCCAAACTCTTCTCCGCCATATCGGCCTGCACAGTCAGTGTCACGTAATGCTTGCTTTAACAAATAGGCAATATGTTGGATCACTTTATCACCGGCAGGGTGACCATATTCATCGTTAATGCGCTTGAAATTATCAATATCAATCATCACCAATGATGCCGCATCGCCATAACGTGAATAACGATCGAATTCTTTTTCCATGCAACTTTGCCAATGGCGACGGTTATGCAAAAGGGTTAAACCATCGGTTTGACTGAGTTGTTCAAGTTGCTCATTAGCGGCTTTAAGTTGCAGTTTATTAACCGCAATATCGGTCACATCATAGATAATAATGCTGATATGAGTGATTTGCCCTGTTAACGAAGCTAATGGCAGTAAGGTAATATTTTGGTACATAAAATCGGCTCGGCCAGTCACTGGACGATAGTTTTTAAACTGAAATACGTATGGACGCTGTTCCCAACTAATAAAGGTGCGATTTTTAAGTAAAAAAACCGACTCCATTTTATGTTTTAGCCACGTGGCGGGTAAGTCGGGAAACTTTTCAAATAGATTACTACCTTTAATAGAATTGGGTGAGACACCGCTGTGGTTTTCCATAAAACCGTTCCAAAGTTGGATGTTATAGTCGCGATCGAGCACAACTAAACCAACCTCAATGGTTTGCACCATATCGATTAGCCAGTGGAGTTCGTTCATCGCACTTTGATCATTTGACATAAAAAGTATCCAACATTAGTCGAGTAAATAGCCAAGTTTGTAGTTCAGCGTAGGAATTGAGTCTTCAGTAAATAGCAGCAGAAGATCACATTCAATATTGTAATCTTCTATTCGATAGTTAATTTCCATCGCGAGAGTGCGCTGCCATTTGTCAGAGTTGTCGTGAATGAGCTCGTTGACACTGCAGTGTCTGCCAAGCACTACTGGATGGGTCTGACTGAATTTCATGTCGAGTTGTTCAGAAATACCATTTAAAAAAGCGCCAATGAGCACATTACCAGTGTCCATCATTACTTCTATTTCAGTACCAATATCATTTGGATTTTCTAATCCCATTAACTTGGCCATATCTTCAAAACTAGAATCATGGAACAGTAATAACGCTTCACCTGCGATACCTGCACCAATAAATCCTTGGCAAAGCCCAGAGACTGTTGAGTTTCGTTCGGTGGCTTTTAAGGCCATCGTTAATTCGCTGACTTCAAGCACATTAACGTTAGGAATAGGCAGTAGTACAAATACATCCAGAAGCTTAGCGAGCAAGTCAGCGGCTCTGCCCATGGCGACGTTGGCTATTTCTTGACATGCATCACGCATGTCAACTTTCATCATTGGCGTTTCTTCAGCTTTATTACCCTGGGTAAGAGTCAAAATACCGTACTCTTGCAGAATATGGCTAATAGCCTCTGCACTAACGGGTTTTTGAATAAAGTCGAGGGCACCTAATGCTTTGACTCGTTCATGAGCCTTAATTTGAATATCACCTGACACCACAATAATCAGTGCCGGTAAATCTTGTTGTTGTACCGCTTGAAGTACTTCGTAACCATCCATGACTGGCATGTTGAGATCGAGAAACACAATCTCACCTTTACCTGCGCGAATAACTTCAAGGCCTTCAGCGCCATTGGTGGCGTAGCTAATTTCAACGTCCCAATCTTTGGGGAGAGTTCTTGCCATTTGTTTTCTGGCGAGCGCAGAATCGTCGCATATTAATATTGGAATGGTCATTGTTGCTGGTCTTCCTTATTTCGCCTTTAGGGGAAAAAAACTCGTTAATGCAACTGCGAGTGGTGCGAGGCGGATAGTTATTATTATAAGACTATTTACAGCGATTTTTTGTTCGTTAGATCATTATACTTATTTGCTTACAATATTGATAACTTAGTTTTAACATTTAATTAAGTTTGTAACATTTATGTGGCCGTTGCCACAAAGTCATCAATGTCATATCAATCAGGTGTTACATGTTATGTAAAAACATGAAGATTAGATGGTTATGCTTATATTGATAATATATCAGGCTAACACTCAATGAAATTTTGTTCAAAATAACGTGTGGCAATATTTTGACCAGTGCCGATTATTTGTCATGTTATTACTATTCGCCAGATAGTCCAGATATGTTAGTCTAAAAACTGGACTGACCAGTAACAGGGTGTTTCATGGAAAGAGAGTTGATTAAGTTGACGGTAGATAATGGCATTGCCCATGTTTGCTTAAATAGACCCAGTAAAATTAATGCGCTTAATGTTGAAATGTTTACTGCGATTGATAACGTAATTAAACAACTCCGTGGCGATAAACGAGTTAATGCGGTTATTTTATCGGGTGCGGAAGGTAACTTTTGTTCAGGCTTGGATGTGAAAAGTGTCGCGAGTTCACCTACAAGTGCATTAAAGCTTTTATTCAAGTGGTTGCCTGGTAATGCAAATTTAGCCCAACGTGTGTCGTTGGGATGGCAGCGTTTGCCTGTTCCTGTTATTGCGGTTCTAGAAGGCTGTTGCTACGGCGGTGGGACTCAAATTGCATTGGGTGCTGACATTCGTATTGCGACGCCAAGCTGTAAGTTGTCGATAATGGAAGCAAAGTGGGGACTTGTGCCAGATATGGCTGGTTTGGTGGCATTAAGGCAAATTATGCCCAAAGACAAAGCGTTGATGTTGACCTATACCGCGGATATTTTAACTGCCGAGCAAGCGCTTGAGCTAGGCTTGGTGACTCAAATAAGTGATAACGCTTATGAGTGTGCCACGTTATTAGCCCAAAAAATCATCCGCACTTCCCCGGATGCTAATGCTGCGATTAAACGCAGCATCAATCAAAGTTGGACCGCTTCAGTGCGCAGCCTATTAGCCCGAGAATCACTAAGCCAAATAAGGTTGTTGCTGGGTAAAAACCGCGTGATTGCTGCGATTAGACAAACTAAAAATCCTGATAAAGCCTATCGTTCTCGTCAATCTTGGTGGTAATAATCTGTTTTCGCTAATGCTCTATTTTTAGTCATGGCTACGCTGAATTTACTATCTTCCGATAACGGTTCTGGAAAAGCCTTCTATTTGATCGAGGGCTTCTTCCCAGCCACTCGGGCTGCTTAAGTCCAAGCTCATTTGGTATTGGCGATAATACTTAGCAGGTTTCACTTGATTGTAGTTGAGGCGGGTAGGTGCTTGTTCAATTGAATTCGGATGTGCATCGGCGGATTGAATATCAAGGATCGGGATCGACATGGTGACTAATTGTTCGGCGATCGATTTACGCTGACTTTGCGGATCAATTAAATACTCAAATTCGCGATAAGCGTTGACGATGACTAGCACATCAGGGATGGGAATTTTTTTGTCATAAAGCAGATTCGTGACCATGCCGGCCGTGTCATCAATAACAATTAGAATCTTGCCGCCAGGAAATAAACTGGTGGTTGAGGTTAATTGGTTCAGGGCTTCATTGAGATTACTTTGCTGAAAGTTACGTAATTCAAGCAATTGAGACGACTCATACTTTGGGATACTTTTATTGCTGGTTAATTGCAGTTGTTCGGTGCCTGCTTTAGTGATTTCTTCTGGTTTTGTTGCATAGTTAGGCCGATATAGCCCTTTTGCTGGGGTTAAGCTAATACTTGCCCAACCGCGGGCATTAATATTGGTTCGTAAGTAGCTGGCTAAGCCGGCAGCATCAGCATCGGTGTCCGACGCAGCAATAATCATCGCTGAACCAAAGTGTTTTTTACTCTGCCAAGACCTTACAAGCACTTCAGTTTGTTTACCGTCAATAGTGATAAATTTGATTTCATCGGTAGGTAAGTAGCCGTAAGGTTGCTGTGCCTTTGCGCCAGGCGCTGCCAGTAATATGCTTATCGTTACGATTAATAACCGACTAAATTGTCCTAGTTGCACCATAACCTCGAGCGAATAACACCATAATGCGGTTAGCTTAATGTATAACCGCGAATAAAAACAATGCCCTGATATACAGGGCATTGGTTACACGACATGATTTATACAACATTATTTAATGCTAGTTAGCCGTTATACGTGGCTGACAAGTACCATACGTATTGCATCAAGCTGTAATTGACTGTTATCCATGTAGCCCGTTATCTCGGTCATTTGATTACGAATATATTCTAGCTCGTCTTCACGAATGTTCGGATTTACGGCTTTTAGGGCTTCAAGTCTTTCCAGCTCGCCTGTGAGTTGTTGAGTCATTTTAGCGCGAGCATTCACTACTAGCTGCTTAAGCGACTCTTTTGCATACTCTTCACCTTTGGCCAATAACGGATGTAAAATAGGCTGTGAGGCATTAACAAGCTTGCTAGCGATGTGACGGTTTACCGCACTTAGCTGTTTGTCAAAACTGGCATAGTCCACTTTATCTGCCATGTTAAGACCATTTTTATCCAATAACACCCGGATAGGTGTCGGTGGTAAATAACGGTATAACTGAGTCGATTTTGGGGCAGAGGCATCAGCCATGTAAATTAATTCTAAAAACAGCGTCCCCGCGGGAAGCGCTTTATTCTTTAGAATTGCCACACTGGTGGTGCCCGTTTCTGAGCCGGTGATTAAATCTAAGCCGGTTTGTACTAAAGGATGCTCTTGGGTGATAAATGCAATGTCATCACGAGACAAAGCGGTTTCACGATCAAACGTCACCGTAATACCGTCTTCATTCAGCCCAGGATAAGTAGGGAACATCATGTGCTCACTCGGGCGTAAAATGATTGAGTTTTCACCGCGATCTTCTTGATCGACACCAATAATATCCCATAAACGAATGACCGAACCGATGAGATGAGTATCGTTATCGCTGTCTGATAAACGCTTAATTAATGCATTGGCACGCTCGCCACCGTGAGAGTTTATCTCTAGCAATTTATCGCGGCCTTGCTCCATTGCCTGTTTAAGCTCTTTATAACGATGCTGGGTGTGATTCAGCAATTGAGTCATCTGATCTTCATCATCGTCGCAAAGTACGTTAATCAGTTCATCGGCAAATTCGTTAAACAACACATGACCGCTCGGGCAGGTGAGTTCGAATGCATTTAATCCTTGATCATACCAACGCATCAATCTTTCTTGAGCGGTATCGCGCAAGTAAGGCAAATGAATTTGGATATCGTTTTGTTGCCCAATACGATCTAAGCGGCCAATACGTTGCTCTAACAAATCAGGATTAAGCGGCAAATCAAACAAAATCAAATGGCTAGCAAACTGGAAGTTACGCCCTTCGGAGCCTATTTCAGAACAAATTAATGCTTGGGCGCCGCCGTCTTCTTGAGCAAAGTAAGCGCCGGCTTTATCGCGTTCGATAATCGACATATCTTCATGGAATACCGTAGCTTGAATACCTTCGCGGGTTCGCAGCGCTTCTTCAAGGCTTAATGCAGTTTCAGCCTGGCTAGCAATAATCAGTACTTTTTTACTGCGATGCGATTTTAGGAACTCAATTAACCAGTCTACCCGTGGATCAAACTTCCACCAGCTGGCACTGTCATTTTCAAAGGCCTGGTAAAGCTTCTCAGGGCTTAATGCTTGTGCTGCTTTAGCCAGTGGCTGCTTGGCACTGCCCATCATGGCGTTAACGCGTTCAGCGGTCACGTACTGCGCAGGCATCTCATATGGATAAGCATTAAATATACGCTTTGGAAAGCCTTTTACTGATGCGCGACTGTTACGATAAAGTACGCGGCCAGTGCCATGGCGGTCGAGCAATTCTTGGAGCAATTCTTGACGTGCTGCTTGCTGTGATTCTGCATCAACCTCTTTTGACTGGATCAAACGAATGCTTGGCTCGATGTCTTTCTCGCTAAGCAACTCAGTTAAGCTGTTAATGGCACTGTCGGGTAATTTTTTATCCTGACTTAATGCTTCAGCTGCTTCTGCCACATCTTTGTAGCTTGCTTCTTCAGCTAAGAAAGCATCGTAATCATAAAAACGATCTGGATCGAGCAAACGTAAACGAGCAAAGTGGCTTTGATGACCGAGTTGATCAGGGGTCGCGGTAAGGAGTAATACACCAGGGACCACTTCACTTAACGCTTCGACGATTTTATAAGCGCGACTAGGGGCATCTTCTGACCATTCTAAATGGTGAGCTTCATCGACAACCATTAAGTCCCAATCAGCGTCTACAGCTTGTTCAAGACGCTTTTTCTTGCGCAGTAAATCAAGTGAACAAATAATTAACTGCTCGGTATAAAACGGATTGTCATTATCGGCATAAGCTTCTACGCAGCGATCTTCATCAAATACTGAAAAGCGTAAATTAAAGCGGCGCAGCATTTCAACTAACCACTGGTGACGAAGTGTGTCCGGGACTATGACTAAAATACGTTCAGCACGACCAGTGAGTAATTGCTGATGAATAATTAAGCCAGCTTCAATGGTTTTACCTAAACCGACTTCATCGGCCAGTAATACGCGTGGAGCGTAACGGCTACCCACTTCATGAGCAATCCACTGCTGATGTGCAATTAAGCCTACGCGTGGGCCTTGTTGACCGAGTAAATCTGAGCTGGCTAATTTGTGGCGCAATAACTGACATTGATAACGCACCCCAAAACGTTCTAGGCGGTCAATTTGTCCGGCGAATAAACGATCTTGTGGTTTATTAAAGCGAATATTATGGCTTAGCATGGTCTCACGAAGACTGACTTTTTCTTGAGTCTCGCTATGAATACCATGATAAATCACCAATTGGTTTTTTTCTTCAAGCTCTTCAATGGTGATACTCCAACCTTCACCGCTTTCGACAGTGTCACCTGGGTTAAAAATAACTCGGGTTAAGGGAGCTTCACTGCGAGAAAACATCCGGTTTTCTCCAGTGGCAGGGAATAGCAGCGTAACCATGCGGCCTTCAACTTGAACGACTGTTCCTAATCCGAGTTCTGACTCGGTATCACTTATCCAGCGTTGACCTAAGGCAAACGGCATCTTTTACTCTCATTTATTGCGTGAAACAAAAAAGGGGGCGTATGTTAAACCAAACCCATCCAGATTGAAATTTTAGCATTGATTTATCGTTTAGATGTTCATTTTTACACCATCTTGACATGTTAGCGTCACATTGACGTCATAGTGTGAAGCAAAGGCGATGATGATGACATTGAGTTTTTACCCGACAAGTGACATATTTTATTAAGGCAGCATTGCTCATGGCAATGACCTGTTTTCAATAGAGACTTTAATTATCCCTTTAATGTTATACGTTTAGTTAAGTTAAGTGATACTGATATCTATTCATTGAGAGCACTCTGGAGGCACCATGCAACGAAACGACAAAAAGTTGTTTGTACTGGATACCAACGTGTTACTGCATGAACCTTTAGCGATATATTCGTTTAAGGAACATGACGTAGTTATTCCCATGACAGTGTTAGAAGAGCTCGACAGTATAAAGGACCGCAAACGAGATGTGAGTCGTGATGCACGAGTGGCTATACGTGCATTAGAAGATATTCTTGGTGGTCCCACGACCCCAGAGCAAATTTTAAAAGGCGTTGCATTGCCTACTCGCGAAGAACATTCTCAAGTTTCTGGTCATTTATCGATTTTCCCAGATCATCAAGTCGAGTTTATTATCGGCTCGCTGCCTGGAGACAATAACGATAACCGCATTATCAACACCGCCCTGCATTTACAAAAAATCCATTTTCCCCGCACTGTCGTGTTAGTCACTAAAGACATTAACATGCGCTTAAAAGCCAAAGGTGCAGGTATTGAGCGCGTAGAAGATTACCGCAGCGATCAGTTGATTGATGATGTGCGTTTTCTCGCCAAAGGCTTTTATCAATTCTCTGGGGATTTTTGGCAAAATGTCGATAAAGTCTCCACCGAACGTAGAGGGTTGCATACGGTTCACCAAGTACCATTGGAACATCTTGGTAATGAAAACTTTTATCTTAACCAGTATTTAATCGATGAAAGCTCGGATTTTTGTGGTCGAGTAGTCAGTAAAACCGATAAACATTTAGAGATGATCGATCGCGGCCGTGATCGCTTATTACATCATGAAGCATGGGGAATTAATCCTAAAAATATTTACCAAGGTATGGCGCTAGATGCTTTGCTAGATCCTGATATTGAACTGATTATTCTGACGGGGCCAGCAGGTTGCGGTAAGACGCTATTGGCGATGGCCGCGGCATTAGAATTGGTAGTTGAACGTAAGTTATATGACAAAATTATCGTCACCCGTAATACCCCTGAAATTGCTGAATCGATAGGTTTTTTACCTGGCAGCGAAGAAGAGAAAATGACCCCTTGGCTTGCCGCAATTACCGATACGCTTGAAGTGCTCCATAAAAATGATGTAAACCCAGCTGGTAGCGTTAATTACATAATGGAAAAAGCCAATATTCAGTTTAAGTCGATTAACTTTATGCGTGGCCGCTCTATTCAAAACTCGGTGGTTATTTTAGATGAATGTCAAAACCTAACCGCGTCACAAATTAAAACCATGATCACTCGTATGGGCGAAGGCACTAAACTGATTTGTAGTGGTAATTTAGCCCAAATTGACTCGACGTATTTAACACCGGTTACATCAGGATTAACTTACATAGTCGAACGTTTTAAAGACTTTGAAGGCAGCGCCAATATTTATCTTAATGGTGTCGTACGGTCTCGTTTAGCGGAGTTTGCAGAGGAGCATTTGTAACGGCTTAACTTGCTAAGGAAATCACTTTATTAATCATGGTTATATCCTGTCTATATACATAAGGTTACACAAGATAACCTTATGTATTTTCAATCGCCTACAATATGCCTTAATATTTGTAGTCTGTATTACTTGCAGGTTGGACAAGTATCTCTGGAGCCATTAATACATGTGCTTGAGCTTATCTTCCTGATATCATAATCATTACTGTTATAACTGCCGTTTTTGGTGTTATTCGTTCGACAGCGGGTCTTTTTTTTACGCTGTATCAAGGGTGGTTAATGAAACCGACTGAGCCAGATTTACAACTAAAATCTCCTATTCAACGTAATTATAACCGAGCGGTGTTCTACACCTATATCGGGGTGATTGTGATGGCTTTGCTGACCGCTGGCATTATGTTTGAACGTCAAAAAGAGCAGCAAATTCAACAGCGAGAAGAACAAGTTGCCCGTCATGTTATGCAAATCGACTTATTGCTTGAGTCGAGCATTCGTGCGGTGAAAAGTTTGCGTGATGTGGCGGTGGACCATTTACGTTTGGGGGAGTTTGTTCGTAAAGAGCGCTTACCAGAGTATGAAAAATTTAACGAAGATGGCCAGTATTTCACCTTAGAACCTAATTATGCCAACAGCGGCGTGCCGTTTACCAATATGGGACGCATTACGGGTGCTGGTTCATTAGATGATCGTAGCGAGAGCTTTTATCAAGAGCTTGAAATGCTGTTTGAACTGTCATTATCCTTCCCAGTCGCGAAAGAAGCAGCGCCTAAAGCTTCGTCGATTTATTATATTTCTAAGCGTCGGATGATGTCATTTTATCCATGGGAAAATAATGACTTACGCTTTAGGGATGAGCTGCTCAATAAGAAACAATTTCAATTAGCGACACCTTCAATGAACCCACAACGGAGTGTGTTTTGGAGTGAGGCATACATCGACTCGACGAATCAGGGCTTAATTACTACGCTTGGGTTACCCGTGTACCTTGAAGATGAGTTTATTGGTTCGATTAACCTCGACATGACGTTATCATCGTTAGATAAACAAATTCGCACCTATTTTAAAATGCCAGGCACGGTGATTCTGCTTGACCAGCAAAATAATATTTTATCTCACAGTGATTTTGACTCCAGTGAAATGAATAAGGTTTATCACATAAGCCAGCGAATTCCGGCAGAGTTACATTCATTATCGGAATCTGAGCTATTTGATGCCCACGAAGGCATATTGCGAAACGGTTATTATATTCATAGTGTGGCACTGCATAACGCGCCATGGCGATTACTGTATTTGCAAGATGAAGATGATTTATTTAAAGATTCTTGGGACAAGCTGCAACTGAGTTTTCTGTTAGTGGTATTGGCTTTGTCGCTGCTGGTTACCATAGTGCATTGGCAAACTCGCCGAGCATTCGTTAGCCCTGCTTCACGTTTGTTAACCCATTTAGAAGCATGTTCACAAACGCCTATCCGTCCGCCAGAGAAAATTACCCGTGGTTGGGAGCCATGGTTTGCGCTAGTGAGTCGTATTTTTGAAGAAAACCGTCAGTATACTCATCATCTTGCCGAACAAAACAAACGTCTTGATAACTTAGTTGCTAGGCGCACTCAGCGTTTACGTGAAACAACAGAGCGCCGTGAGCGAGAGTTTGCACTGTTACGATCATTGATCGATTCGATCCCTGAAGCGATCGTGTTTAAAGACAAAGAAGGCAAATACTTAGGCTGTAATAAGTCAGCTGAAAGAATGCTGGGTTATACCGAAAATGAGATTATAGGCTTAACGTCATCAGAAGTGGTGAGCCCAGAGCAAGGCTTGCGCATTGGTGAAGAAGACAACAAAGTACTGACTCAGCAACATTCCTTGCGTTACCAAGAACGAGTCAATATTGAAGGTAAACCGGTATTACTCGATACCTTTAAATTGCCGTTTTACAATCGCCGTGGCGATCTATTAGGTTTGATCTCTGTTTGGCGCGATATTACCCGTGAATATGAAGCTGCTGAACAGTTACGTATGTCTGAGCAACGTTATCATCTTGCTATGGATGCGGTAGAAGATGGCCTGTGGGATTGGTACATTGATTCTGAACAGATTATTTGTAATCCGGCTTTTTATTCTATGTTGGGTTATCAAGCTAATGAGTTTCCACCGTTACTCGAATCAATCGATGAGTTGTATCATCCTGACGATCGTGAACGGGTCCAAGAGTACCGCTCTCAATATGTGCGCGATCCGGTTGGCACTTATGAAATCGAATTTAGAATGCGCGGTAAAAATGACCAGTACTACTGGGTGTTATCCCGTGGTCGAGCGGTTGAGTTTTCCGAGGATGGTTGTAGTAAGCGGATGCTAGGTACTCATAAAGACATTACCCGCCAGAAGAGTAACGAAGTCGCCTTGCTTGAAGCAAAACAAGACGCCGAGTTAGCCAACATGTACAAGAGCGAATTTTTGGCCAACATGAGTCACGAAATTCGGACACCTATGAACGCGATTATTGGGATGTTGCAGTTAGCACAACGCACTAGCTTGACCGTGCAGCAACAAGATTATCTTAATAAAGCCGGTTTTTCTGCCCAATCGTTACTGCGAATTATTAATGACATTTTAGATTTTTCTAAAATTGAAGCCGGCAAATTAGAATTAGAAAGAGTCGCGTTTCCGCTGGATAAAGTGCTTGATCATGTTATTGATATTAATGCGCTTAAAGCGCAAGAAAAAGGCGTTGAATTACTGCTATATGCGCCTGTTACCGCAGGGCTTATTTTGTATGGCGATCCACTGCGTTTAGGCCAGGTCATCGTTAATTTATTGTCTAATGCGGTCAAATTTACCCAAACCGGTGAAGTTGAGCTGGGTTGTGAAGATGTGGGTGAGCGTGACGACCGTATTACCATGAAGTTCTGGGTACGCGATAGCGGTATTGGGATCAGTAAAGATCAACAAGCAATGCTGTTTGATGCATTCTCACAAGCCGATGGTTCAACCACACGTAAATATGGTGGCACAGGCTTAGGGTTATCTATCAGTAAACATTTAGTGTCGATGATGGGTGGTACCATGCAAGTTGAGTCCGAGCTGGGCGCTGGCAGTACTTTTAGTTTTACCATTAGCTTTGAAATTGCCGAAGAACAAGTGATCGAGCCGCTGGTGGTGCCAGAACAGTTAAATAACCTGACAACGCTGGTGGTTGACGACAACCCAAGTGCATTACAAATTTATTCGACATTGATGACCGACTTTAGCTTTGGTGTAAACACGGCTGACAGTGGTCAAAAAGCACTGGATATATTGCGTAAAAAACCAGTCGATTTATTGTTGTTGGATTGGATGATGCCTGAAATGAACGGCTGTGATGTTATTAAGGCGATAGATGAAATGGTCGCAGATGGTAGCTTAGCAAAGCGTCCTATTATTATCTTAATGACCGCTTATGCTGCTGAACCGTTAGACCATGAGCTGCAAAAAAATTCTGTTTATGCAGTGTTACAAAAACCGTTTAAGGCCTCGGCGTTATTTGATGAAATTATTAATGCCTTTGCCAAAGAACCCAAGCTAAATGCAATGCCGGTTATTATTGAAGCAGAACCCGCTAAAGCATCTGGCTTAGTATTGTTGGTTGAGGATAACTTTATTAACCAACAAGTGGCATCTGAATTACTCAAAAGTGCTGGTTATGAAGTTGTGATAGCTGACAATGGCCAAGTGGCATTAGATGTGATTGATTCTAAACCATTTGATGCAGTGTTAATGGATATTCAAATGCCGGTAATGGATGGATTAACTGCCACCGCCGAATTACGCAAACGTTATAGCAAACAACAAATGCCCATTATTGCCATGACGGCGCACGCAATGTCGGGTGATAAAGAAAAAAGTTTAGCAGCAGGCATGAATGCGCATATCACTAAGCCGATTGTGCTTACTGAATTATTTGAAACCTTATCTCATTGGATTACATATAAACATAATCATAAAGACGATTAGTATTTTTGAAGATAGGATATAAACGACAGGGAGATTAATTATGGTCCGCCGAAGTATTTCATTGGCGCTGTTGCTGGCAATCACACCAGCAACATTACTTTCTAACGCAGCAATGGCTGCCAGCGACTCAGCCCAAAAAATAATTAATAATGCTGAAGTGGCAAAAGGCTTTATCAATCTATTTTATGATGCCAAATCCGCACAGCTTTATTTACAAGCGAATAAGCTCAATCAACCCTTTCTATTGCTGACCAGTTTACCTCATGGTGTTGGTTCAAATGATATCGGTTTAGACCGTGGCCAGCTAGGCCAAACCCGAATGGTACAATTTGAACAGCATGGTCCTTATGTTGTGCTCAAGCAGCTTAATACCTATTTTCGCGCCTCCAGTGATAACGTTGCTGAGCGTCAAGCGGTCACACAAGCTTTTGCTGAATCGATTTTATGGCGCGGTAAATTAGTAGAAGGTAAAACGGCATTAGTCGCGATTAATGACCTAGTGATTAATGATTTGCATGGGGTGTCGGATGTATTAACGGCAACTAAGCAAGGTCTGTACAGCTTAGACAGCAGCCGCTCAGTGATATTGCCGCAAAAGATTAAATCGTTTGAACGTAATGCTGATATTGATGTTAATTTAACCTTTAAAGCCAGCAAAGCAGGCAAGCAAGTTGAGCAAGTTACTCCAGACGGTAAATTGTTGTCTGTTCAAGTGCGCTATTCCTTTGTGCAACTCCCTGATGTGGGTTATCAACCTCGTCGTTATCATCCCATGAGCGGTTATTTATCTGATGAATATGCCGATTATTCTACCGCAGTTGATCAACCACTGACTCAACGCCATTTACTGCGCCACAGATTAGAAAAAGTTACTCCGGGTGATGCTCCCAGTAAAGTGGTTAAACCTATTATTTATTACCTCGACCCAGGTGTACCTGAGCCTATTCGCAGTGCGTTATTGGAAGGTGCACGTTGGTGGGAAAGTGCATTTACTGATGCCGGTTTCATTGACGGCTTTAAAGTTGAATTGTTGCCAGAAGGTGCAGACCCTCAAGACGTGCGCTATAACATGATTCAATGGGTGCATCGCGCCACAAGAGGTTGGTCATATGGGGCAGCAGTAACCGACCCTCGTAGCGGTGAAATCATTAAAGGTAATGTCACGCTTGGCAGCTTAAGAGTACGTCAAGATCATCTTATTGCTCGAGGGCTAACGGCTGGTTGGCCTGATCGTAAAGCCGCTGCTGATGCCTCCATGGCATTGTCGCTTGCCCGTATTCGCCAGTTAGCAGCGCATGAAGTGGGCCATACCCTAGGGCTTGACCATAACTTTGCTGCATCAACAAACGATAATGCTTCGGTAATGGATTATCCGCATCCGTACGTGAGTATTCAAGACGATAAAATTAATATTGCCACGCCTTACACCGAAGGAATTGGTGAGTGGGACAAATACACCATCGCTTATGGTTATGGAGGCCTTACGCAGACCGAGTCTTTGTTAACGTCGACCCTAACTAAAGGCTTTCGATATATTGGGGAAGCAGACTCTCGTAGTGCCAGCGCCAGTAATGCATACGCCAGTTTATGGGATCGTGGTAACGATGCGGTAGCAGAGTTAGTACGTTTAGAAACAGTGCGTCGTAAAGCGATGGATGACTTTAACTCAGATGCTTTATTAGCCGGTGAACCTCATGGCGAATTAGCCGATGTATTTGTGCCCATATATTTGCTCACGCGTTATCAAATAGAAGCCGCAGCAAAGTGGATTGGCGGGACGGATTACAGTTATCAGCAAGTAGGTTCTGGCGTACGTTGGAATTATATTCGGCCTAAAATGCAACTTGCTGCGCTCGATGCATTATTGGCGAGTTTGCAAACCGAGAGCTTGTTAGTACCAAGTAATGTGTTGCAAGCGTTAGTGCCAAAAGCCGGTAATTATCGAAAAACTCGTGAAAGCTTTGGATCAAACTTAGGCGTGATAACTGATCCTGTGGCGATGGCAGAAGTGTTGAGCCGTCACATTGTGGCGCAATTATTAACCCCTGAACGTTTAAACCGTGTCAGTCAGGCCTATATGGAAGACAGTCAGCAACTGTCGGTGGTTCAATTAATCGATAAGCTTGCGGGTGCCAGTTTGTATCAAGACTTACCGAGTGGCCAGGGCCTAGCGATGCAAATGCGCGTCAATACAGTGGTGATTGATAGTTTGTTAGCAACGTACCATAGCCCTAAAACAGCGCCCGAAGTCAAAGCACAGTTAGCCGCAAGAGTTGATTATATTATTAAGCAACTTAAACGCCGCGGTAACCGTGGCAGCGATTATCAATCGGCGCATTACGATTGGCTGTTTCAAGGTATAACGAAAGGCATGACCGATCCTACTTATCGATTAATCACCAAGCCGGTGGACTTGCCTCCTGGCTCGCCAATTTAAGTGTTGGCTAATAGTGTTGGGTGAGAGTGTTGAGTGATAGTGTTGAGTGATGTATAGCGGACAATACGCGACCTCTATTGGGGTCGCGTATTGCTTTGCATCACCGCAACAGCATGATGATAGTGTTTGGAGTATGGCTATTTTGTTTGCGGTAAAGTGGCTTCTGCAACGATGACTTTAGGGTTTCTAGGGTAGAAATCATCTGCTTTACGATCGATATGGCTAAATTGGCGAGTGTTTTTATAGGGCAGTTTCATAAAACCTGAAATGCCATGACCTTGAATTTTATTTGCGTGAGTCATAATTCGATCTAAACAGGCTCGAAATGCCGCCTGTTTTCGTGGATTTAATAAACGTAAGTAACTGTGGATTTTTAAATGGTTTGGTAGCGCTTCAAAAATAATACAGCCAGTATGGTGGATTTGATTTAACCACCCCAGTTCGGTCATGATTTCTGCTGGCAGTTCCAAGTTTTCTTCCGGATCTTTACCGTCTTCAAAGTATGAGTGCAGCCGAGATTTATCTTCTAAGGTGGGCACATCACCGACCTCAAACGGCATTTGCAGTTCACCGGTTATTTTATATTGGTGCTCGGTACTTTTTCGCTCAAGGTGTAAGGTGTCTTTGGCATTAAAGAAGCAAGCCTTGAACACTCCAATCCGCTTAATTCCTCGCGCCATGGTGACCATATTATTTACTGCTAACACTAACGGCGCTTTACTGTCGGGATCGTAAATAGCTAAATTGGAGTCGATAAACACCCCAGACTCTTGCCAATGGATCACCAAACCGCCAACGATTGGATACTGTGCTAAACGGCCTACTGCGGCAATAAAGCCTTTTTCGGTATCGGCCATACCCACCATAAAATTGCGATAGTATTTTTCTAATTGCACATCATCCATTTTGGCAATGGGATCTAGAGTATTGTGCTCTTTCAAAAACGATTTACGCGAGCTGTAACTTACGGTTTCGACGGCTTTAGATCGCGGTTGAGCCCACACCGGAATGTCGGGTGCTAGCGGAGGTGACGATAATATCGGCAAATGCATTCGATGGCTGTGGCGCAGGCTTTTGAGAAAGTAATCACCCGCAAGATTGCGCTGTTCAACATCATCACTGAGCATTGCATCGAGTGTTTTTGCCAGTTCGATAGGTAATCCTATGCTGGTGGCTGGAATGATTTTTGTGCCGAAACGGCTAATTTGTCCTGATGCGAGTGCATATAAGGTTGCAGCAGCGCCTTGCTCGTCGAATCGAGGCGTAGATAACGCACCGCTCAGTTGTTCGTCACCAATAAAATACACATCGCCCATGCGCGCGTTAGTGTGCTGTTGGTCGCTTGATAGTAAGGACATGACATTGTCATCAACCGCGCGGCCGTGTTCATCTCGCTGAGCAAATACCGCAGATCCCCAATCGATTAAGGACAATTTGTCGGTTTCACTATCATAAACCAAGTTAGATGGCTTAATATCGCCATGCACTAAAGGCTTACCCTTACGCAGATAATATAAAATATTGGCTAATTGTCTCGCAATACTGACGATAATTACCGGCGGTAAAGCCCCTAATCTCTGGCAAATTTTGTCGAGATCTTCTCCTTGAGCCCGTTCCATTACTAAAATGCCTTGCTTACCGACCCGTTCGAATTTTATCGCCCCAGGTATATTGGGGTGTTTTACTTGGCTAAGCATATAGGCTTCTTCTTCAAGCCTATCTTGGACGCTTTGGGGTAAATTTACCCTTGAGAATTTAAACACATGTGATTGGCTAAACTCATTGATACCCGCAAATACAAAGCCATAGGCCCCCTTACCAATAAATTCAATTTGCTGATATCCCAATTTACTCAGCTGTTGCTTACACAAGCGGATCCAGGCCTTATGCTTGCGTGCATCATTGGCGCTGAGCAGATAGATGGACTGCTCTTCATTGATATAAAAGTGTTGCAGCTGCGGTGTTTGCAAAGGTAAGCCTCCTTTTTAAGTCCATTAAACCTTGATTAACCTTACTGCGGCAAGTGCTTCTTATTGAAAACAACAGATTGTATCCAAACATCCACGCAGTCTATTTAAACATGGCGGTTCTTTGACTCAATACCGCACAGTATTTTCTGTGAGCAAGGATTTTTAATTGTAAAAGGCCGCTTCCTATCTAAAAAATTATGATAAGTAAACCTTGACCTATATCAAATCAAAATCAATCAACACTCGGTACTATGGCTGTACTAGTTAATCAACGTTTTTGTGAGAGGTTATATGCATAATATAAATAAAGCTGATTTAATTCAGCTATTTAATTTTCCTCGGCAGCGAATTTTACAATCAATGGAAGTCACCCATTGTCCCCATGCAGTGTTTTTTAATCAAAGTGATGAGCAATGCATAACCTGTCATCAGGGGGAGGAGTGTTTATGGATTAATCATAACGATGAAATGGTTGCGCTTGAGATGAAGTCGGTTGACCAATTAAAGCAACAATTATTAATAGCGGTCGATTACATTGACTCAAATTTAAGCCCACACCACATGTCGCGCAGAAAGTGCCAATGTGAAAACTGTCGTTGGTTAAGGCAAGTACAAATGACACTAGACGGTAAAGCTTAGGCAGTTGAATGCCAAATCATTAAGGGAGGTTGCATCCTTTTTTTTTAGTCTTTAAAGTAGCCAGCATCTCATTAGCAACTTGACTGAAGAATAGCATCATGGAACCCAGCTTTTGGCATGAAAAATGGCAGTTACAACAAATTGGTTTTCACCAAAACCAAGTGAACCCTTTTTTAGTAAAATATTGGTCGCATATTGGTTTGAATGAAAACACTGAGGTATTCGTTCCTCTATGTGGTAAATCATTGGATATGTTTTATTTGGCCGAGCAGCGCCATACTGTGCTGGGATGTGAACTCAATACCCTCGCAGTTGAACAATTTTTTACCGACAATGATCTTACTTATCAAGTTAATCCTACCGACGAACATGTAGTCTTTTCTGCCGATCAAGTCACCTTATATCAAGGGGATATTTTTACTCTACCCAAAAGTGCAACAGCGTCGATTAGTGGTTTTTACGATCGTGCTGCCCTGATTGCGTGGCCAGAAGAAATGCGCCAACAGTATGTTAAAGCACTCGCTGCGCTTATACCGGCGAATGTAAGTGGCTTATTAATTACCCTAGATTACCTACAAGATACTCTAAAAGGGCCGCCATTTGCAGTTAGTCCAGATTGGGTTAAAAGCTATTTAACGCCATATTTTGATGTTGAATTATTGGAGTGTGTTGATGTACTGGCTGACAATCCGAGGTTTATGAATAAACACGTGCCTTGGCTTAATGAAGCTGTTTATAAGTTGACCCGAAAATCATAAACAGACCCTAAAACCTACCTATAACATCGGTAGGTTTTTTTATAACAGGCTAAGTCGGCTGTTTTCTGTAGACTAGCAAATGAATAATCAAAGGATCCGCAATGAACTTCAGTGATAAACCTGACCGCACATCGTCAAAAGCCCATAAATGGGAAAAATACAAAGGTACAGATATATTGCCTATGTGGATTGCTGATACTGAGTTTCGCTGTGCTGAGCCTATTTTGTCTGCCTTACATCAGCGCATTGATGATGGCCTGTTCGGTTATACCTTACCTGCTCACGATACCGATGCCAGTGAGGCCGTTGTGGCGTGGTGTCAACGTCAATATAACTGGAAGATTGATCCTAGTTGGCTAGTGTGGACTCCGGGTGTGGTGCCTGCATTTAATGTGGCTATTCAAGCTTATTGCCAAGCAGGTGATACAGTTATCGTACAAACACCCAATTATCCTCCGATATTGGCTGCACCGGCAATTAATAATCTCAAGCGAACTTGTATCGGCTCGATAGAAGTGGATGGTCGCTGGACACTCGATTTTGATGCCTTGGAAGAGGCTGCTGCGGATCCTAAAGCCAGCTTATTTATTATGTGTAATCCAATGAATCCGCTTGGAACAGTCTTAAACCAAGCAGAACTCGACACAATTGCAGCAATATGCAGAAAACATGGCGTCATGCTGTGCTCGGATGAAATACACTGTGATTTAATTTTAGATGACGTGCCACATTTACCCGCCAGTGCGCACCCAGAATTGGCTGAGCATTCAGTGACATTAATGGCCGCCAGTAAAACCTTCAATATCGCGGGATTAGGTACGTCTTTCGCTATTATTCCAAACGAAAAATTAAGAGTAGCATTCAACCATGCAGCCCGCGGCAGGTTACCATCGGTAACAGTCATAGGTCTTACCGCCACTAATGCAGCCTTCAGGCATTGCGATGAGTGGCATCAACAACAAGTGGCGTATTTAACTGAAAATCGTGATTATCTAGTGACTGAAATCAACAAAATCGACGGTTTAAAAGCTATCTCACCCGCGGCGACTTTTTTACTGTGGGTTGATGCCAGCGGTTTACAAGTCCCCGATACGCAAGCCTGGTGTGAAGCCAAAGGTGTCGGCCCATCAGCGGGCAGAGACTTTGGTGATAAAGACTGTTTTCGCTTGAACTTCGGCTGTTCACGAGATTACTTAGTCGAAGCAATTAAAAAACTGCAGGGCAGAGACGTTTAACCACCGGCAAAACTTTTTTTTACGGGTAATATCAATATAAAGTAAAAAAATTGACCCTTTATCCAGTAGTTAATCGTATGAATATAGAATAAGAATTAAAGGAACGTGTTTCACGATGACATTACCTATACAAAACGCTCAAGGAATGGCTAAACGATCCGCAACATTTGTTGACTCTGGATCATTGCGCCGAACCCCTACACTGGACAGTGGCACCGTGGATGATAAGCGCCAAGAAATAGCGCTATACTTCACCAACACCTTTGATACCTATACGCAACTGTTTGATTGTTTGCGCGATGATACTGGTTTCTATCAAAAACCTATACCTTTGCGCCACCCGCTTATTTTTTATCTTGGGCATACGGCCACTTTTTTCATCAACAAGCTACTATTGGCAAAACTGATATCCGATCGGATTAATCCTCATATGGAATCTATTTTTGCTGTGGGCGTTGATGAAATGAGCTGGGATGATTTGTCTGAAGACAGTTATGACTGGCCCAGTGTTGCTGCGGTAAAAGACTACCGTGCAAAAGTGCGCGCCACAGTATTAACATTAATTGATACCTTGGACCTTGCCCTACCCATTGATTGGGAAAATACCTGGTGGCCCATCGTCATGGGTATTGAGCACGAGCGTATTCACCTTGAGACATCGTCGGTACTCATTCGCCAACATGAGTTGGCTAAAGTCCAGCCATTACCTCAATGGCCAGCTTGTAAAGATGCTGGCCAGGCGCCAAAAAATAAACTAATAAGCGTCGCCGCTGGCTCAGTTAATCTTGGACAATCATTTGATAGTGCATTTTATGGCTGGGACAATGAATATGGCCAACATCAGGCTGAGGTAGCTGAGTTTAAAGCCAGCCAATATTTAGTCAGCAATCAGGAGTTCCTCGAGTTTGTTGAGGACGGTGGTTATGAGCATAATCGTTTTTGGAGTGATGAAGGTCTGGCTTGGCGGCAATTTACTGAGGCAAAACACCCAGCATTTTGGCGTTGGCACAATGGCTGGCGCTTGCGCTTAATGACTGAAGAAATTGATATGGCTTGGGACTGGCCTGCCGAAGTTAACTATCATGAAGCGAAAGCATTTTGTGAATGGAAGACAGAAGAAACTGGACAGAAAATTCGCATGCCAACTGAAGACGAATGGTATCGATTGTGTGCACAAGCGGGCGTAGAAGAGCTGGGTAACAGCGCGGCCAATGCAAACTTGCATCTCGACCATTTTGCATCATGCTGCCCAGTAACACGCTATCAACATGGCAATTGGTTTGATGTGGTGGGCAACGTATGGCAATGGACTGAAACGCCTATTTACCCTTTCGATAACTTTAAAGTACATCCACTGTATGACGATTTCACCACGCCAACTTTTGATGGTAAACACAACTTGATCAAAGGTGGTTCATGGATTTCAAGTGGAAACGAAGCGCGTCTTAGTGCACGTTATGCATTTAGGCGTCACTTTACGCAGCACGCCGGATTTCGTTATATTGCCTCTGAAGTTGAGGCAACGTCTCCTAAGGCTTACTACGAAAGTGACCAGTTATTGTCAGAATATGCAGAGTTTCACTTTGGTGACACCTGGTATGGCGTAGAGAATTTTCCTAAAGCTTTAGCTGATATTGCACTTGAGGCAATGAAGGGTAAACCCACCGGTAAAGCACTTGACTTAGGTTGTGCCTGTGGCCGAGCAAGTTTTGAGTTGGCCCGCCAGTTCGATGACGTAGACGGTATTGATTTTTCAGCAAACTTTACTCGCCTAGCAGCTAAAATGGCGCAGCAAGGCGCAGTGCGTTACGCCCGTGCCGAAGAAGGCGAATTAGTGAGCTATCATACTCGTACCCTGCAAGAATTAGGGTTGGACACTTATGCAAACCGTGTCGCATTTCATCAAGGCGACGCCTGTAACCTCAAATCCCAATTCACGGCTTATGATTTAGTTTTAGCAGCTAATTTGATTGACCGACTCTACCAGCCGAGTCGTTTTCTGGCGGATATGGCACAGCGCATCAATGATGGCGGCTTGCTTATTATTGCATCGCCTTACACGTGGTTGGAAGAACATACACCTAAGGAAGAGTGGATAGGTGGTTTCAAAAAAGATGGTGAAAACTACAGCACGTTAGATGGCTTGAAAGATCAACTATCAAGCCATTTTAAGTTGGTTGGTGAGCCGCGCAAAGTCCCGTTTGTGATCCGCGAAACTCAGCACAAGTTTCAGCATACTTTGTCTGAACTTACGGTTTGGGAGCGCTTGCCACGCTGATAAGTGTCTCAATTTCTTGAGCAATCAATTTGTGGTCTGCCAGTTGTTCAAACCAGCTGGTGGCCACAGCATCGCTTTGCAATCCCAGTAAGGTTCCCAGCACTATTCCTCGATGTACGTTGTCACCGCCTAAGTTAGTATTCACTCGCAGTGCTTGCCAAGGATCATGTTGGTATTTACAGGCCAGATACAAGACGACAGGCCAAGAATCTGAAATATAACATGCCCTTGAAAATATTTGGCCGACGACCTGATTGTCGGGCACATTACGTTTTAACAGACCGGCTAAATTAGTACTGGTTAGGCCTATGCTTGCTTCAAGTAAAAGAGCCTTAACGCTTGCTTCATCCGGCCCATCCATCAGAGCGCACAACAGTTGCACGTAGCTATCACATACCTGCATTAAAGATTCATCAGGATGGGTTAAGGCCAGATGTGCTCGGCAGGTAATCTTTATTTCGGCTTCGCTTATGCCCTTAAGTCGTTCTGAAAAAACCAAAGGTGCTATGGTCACCAATGCACCAATAGATGCAGTGTCGTGAGTTATCATGCCACAGTTTTCAGGCTTGCGTCCCTGCGCCAAGTTAGCAAAAAATCCTCTATGGTAGGACTCTGCATAAGTATCGGGATGAGCGGCGGGAGTCATTGTCATAAAGTCAATGTAGGCATTAACAAATGCTTGTCGGTCATAGGGTTGTGGCGAACTCGCCAGGGTGCGCATCACTACTCGAGCGCAATGGGCGTTGAGGGTGTTTTCACCCGCCAGCATGCCTTGATGATAATGTACATTCGGTTTGTCCCAAAACTGCGCCTTATCTTTTAAAATAATATCGCCTACCACTTGCGGCGACTGATCGTTAGCTGAATGCCCCTTAGACGACCGATCATTGGACTGTCGCCCCCCTTTATGTTTGGAGTGCAAGGACATAATAGATGAAGGGTGAAACTCAGGTGCGGCCTCAAAGCGCTGAATACCACCAGTAAAGGCACGCTCGATTTCCATCGGTTGATAATACCAATGCACTGGCATGGCCAAAGCATCAGCAATAAAGCTTGTTTTAAGTGCCCAGGTAACGCGAAGTGGCTGAGAAGGGTTGTGATTCATGATAATGCCTCTTTCACATGGTAAAAAAGAATACGTATCTGCATTAGATACAGCAACAATAGACTCCGCAACAATAGGTTGTGAATCGATAACGAATGGATAATTTTTACCATGTGAATATTGATTAAAAATGTATGTGGTCATACTAGATACGTTATTTATACAAAACTAGACGTTTTTTTAAGGCAATAGGCTAAATTTATTTCGCAACCAAAATCTTCAACCCGACAAGCGCAACAGCTTTTTGAGTATGAGGAGGACGAAGAGGATATCGCGGATGTAACCCATTGAGTTTATAAATGTGCCTGTAAATGAGCTTGTAAATGAATGTATAAATAATCATGTGCAGCGCTCTGTGATGATATATCTTTTGAGTTGGCTTTTACTTGGTAGCTAACCTACTGGTTATAATAGATAAAATGTTTATTTTTAATATCCTGCTTGTTTATAGTTTACCCAATTACTTGTACTGATATACTCAGCTTCATCCCAATTGTTACCATAATGTGTGCCAATGTCTGTAATCACTCCCAACTTACCCCGTAGCCCTAGTTTTTTGCAGTCTCTTATCTGTTTTAGCGTGATTATCATCACCATAGCGGGTGGACTTTTTGGTCTAGGGATCAGCCTGCATACACTGATGTTTCTGTGCTTGTTATGGATAGGACTCAACGCTTTTAGTCTTGGTTACGGCTATATACATATACGTGAGTTGATGACTAGCGCCCTTACCAGAGCCATGCCTGCCATCTATATATTTATATTGATCGGCATGGTGATTGCTAGTTTTATGCACAGTGGCACCATCGCCACGCTTATTTATTATGGTCTTAGTTGGCTGAGTCCGAGTTTGTTTTTGGCGGTTGGTTTATTACTGTGCGCCTTGATGTCGCTAGCAACTGGAACATCTTGGGGTACTGTCGGCACCTTAGGCGTGGTTTTTATTGGCATCGGCTCTGCGATGAATATTCCACTGCCTTTAGTCGCAGGTATGATTGTCTGCGGTGCAACTTTCGGTGATAAAATGTCGCCGATTTCAGATACCACAAACCTCGCCGCTATGAGTGCTGGCACGGATCTCTATCGACACATTTACTCCATGCTGTTCACCACAACGCCGACCTTTATCCTCACTTTCTTAATATTTTTAGTGATCGGATTGAACTATAGTGAACAAAATCTAGACTTGGCAGAAGTTACCTCAATTCAAACCGCACTTGCCAACAATTACAGCCTTACGCCGCTGATTACGTTATTACCACTGATTTTACTCGCGGTACTGAGCATTAGAAAGGTGCCCGCTGAAGTGACGATGTCATGCAGCATAATTCTCGCCGTGCTAATCGCGATTTTTTATCAGCAAGAAAGTGCTATCTCCGTGCTTAATGCACTGTGGGAAAATACGCCCGAATCAACGGGTATCGCCAGTTTAGATGCTTTGCTTGGTCGCGGCGGCATTAGCAGTATGAGCTGGACCTTGCTGCTGGCGTTAATGGCTATCGCACTAGGCGGCATTTTACACGGCGCGGGATTTCTCAGCGCACTATTAGCCGGCATCATAAAAAGAGTGCAGCGCACCGCCACCCTTATTGCTACGACGATTATGTCCGGTTTTTTAGGTAACATTGCTATGGGAGAGGCTTATATTTCGATTATTCTCAGTTGCCAACTGTTTAAGCCCAAATATGAGCAACAAAATTTAGAGGCCGCCATTCTTTCGCGCTCAGTTGAAGAAGGTGCCACTATGACTACAGGCCTTATTCCGTGGACCACAGCTGGTGCCTTTTATACCGCCACTCTAGGGGTAGACGTACTTGACTACGCGCCCTATGCTTTTTTCAACTACCTTAATGCCATCATAGCTGTGGCAATGGCCGCCTTTGGTATTGGTCTTCTCAAACCGAAAACTAAACCAGCTTTGGCGTAAAGGATATTAATCTCTTATCAATCCATAGGGCTGTTAGCGTTAAGACTGTAAATTTAGCCAATGCTTGAGCTGAATCGACCGCCATAGCGTTTAACATTTTTTATAGCATTGTTTTTATAACATAGTATTTATAGCATTGATTATAAATACTATTAGCTACACTTCGTCTTCAAAGATACTTTCAATAGGTAGCTTGAATAAACGTGCCGCTTTAAAGGCTAATGGCAAACTAGGATCAAACTTACCTGTTTCGATCGCATTGATCGTCTGCCTAGAAACATTAAGTAAGTCTGCTAGTTGTGCTTGGGTCAGGTCTTGCTCTGCCCTGAGTACTTTTAGGCGATTTTTCATTGGTACTTCCTATGACCTAAAATAATACCGACTAAATAGGTGAGTCCCATAATGATCACCAAGTGAGAAATTTCCGCGTGACCAGCTATTAAGTTTGTTGTGTCTAAATTTGAGTAGCTCAAGCCAACAATTAGCCCCACCCCCAGACTGAGGCCCATCGCATTTAATTGAATTTTTTGCTGCAATTCATCTAAGCCAAGTAGTTGGCGTCTATTGGCTAAAATCATCCCGATACCCATCATGAAATTAATGCCAATGGCCATTATGGTGATGACATCTTGTTGCCAAATAAATTGTGGACCAAAGTTGGCGACGGCCATACTTATCACCCACGCTAAAGTCCATTTTGCTAAACGAGCTGTATTATGTTTGTTGGTATTTTTCCAGTCTTGATTGTGTGTTAGTGGCGACATTATCAACATTCCCTTGGTCGTGCTTAGTTGTCATTATGTCAACTAAGCTTGACTTTAAGTTATCGCAATCTATTAATGCTTGTCAAGTAAGCTTTACTTTTTCGAGATGTTGTAAATTAACCTCAACTCGGGGTAAAAGGTGGGATATGTAAGGAAAAATACAATATTCGGCCTATTTCATATCAAACTTGTTATAGCCAGTTGCACACGTGTAAGTGAACCATTATGTTCACTTACAGATTAAAGTTTGACGAACAATCACACTTCTGTCGGCACTATTTTTGTATAGTGCCAAGGGATTTAATGAGCCTCAAGACCCTGTAACAGTTCGTTTGTCGCAGTCGCTAATCATCTTCGAATATCTTGTTGGTATGCATTGAAGGGCCTGTGAGTCTCATCGCAGGATATTCAGTAAAACCTTATAGTGTATCGATTCACTTAATAAAGTAGGACAGTGATCCCCATGAAAACTAAAATAATATTAGACACAGATCCCGGTATTGATGATGTATTTGCTATTCTGTTTGCCGAAGCACATCCAGATATTGATCTTATGGCCATCACCACGGTTTATGGCAATGTGACCATTGAAAATGCGACCCGTAATGCGCTTTATCTTAAACAAAAATTTCTGCTGCAGGCCGATATTGTCACCGGCGCGAGTAAACCTATCGTACGTCCTCCTGTTGGCCCAACGGTCGTTGTTCACGGAGAAGGTGGCTTTGGTGATGTGAATGTCCCAGCCGAAGTAGAAGGTCAAGCTGATCCGCGGCCTGCGTATCAATACATCATTGACGCTGTAAAGGCGGAGCCTGGTGAGATTACTTTAGTGGCCATCGGTCCGTTAACTAACCTTGCGCTAGCGCTTCAGGCTGACCCAAGCATTGTCGACTTAGTTAACAAGGTGGTCATTATGGGTGGCGCTTTTGGTGAGAACGGCCATCGTGGCAATGTGACCCCTTTTGCCGAAGCTAATGTACACGATGATCCTCATGCTGCTGATATGGTGTTGACGGCCTCATGGCCTGTGGTTGTGATTGGCTTAGATGTGACTGAACAAAGCTTTTTTACTCGTGATTATCTTGATCAATTACGCGACAATGCAGGCGACGTGGGCCAATTTATTTGGGATGTTAGCCGGTTCTATTTGAGGTTTTATAGTGAAAAAGTGGGCTTAGAAGCTTGCCATGTGCATGACCCCTCTGCCATTGCCTATGTGATTAATCCAGAGTTGTTCACACTTAGAGAAGGGCCAATACGAGTCGTTGTCGATGGTGTTGCCGAAGGAATGACCATTCAGAAGATTGATGACCGTGTTTACCCGCATGATGAATGGATGAATCAGGCGCCGCAACAGGTTGCAGTCGCGGTCAAAGATGCCGAACTATTGGAGCTATATCGCGACAGTATTATCAATTATGCCGCAACATTGAAATAGCACTGTCGGCATCTGGCGGACTAATACCGCTTACCTAACACTAGCGCAGTAATTACTGCGCTTTTTTCATGGGCGTTCGACTCTAGTGTTTTACATTAGCGCTTTACATTAGAACTCAGCACTTGCTATTAAGCATTAAGTCTTGCTGCGACAAGTGAGCCGTCTGGCATATTTGCTGCGCCGAGGCGCTCAACAGCGAGTGACGCATAAGCGTTGGCATATTTAGCGGCCTGATGCAGTGTACTGCCTCTAGCAAGCTCAGCGACTAAAGCGCCATTAAAAGCATCGCCTGCACCAGTGGTATCAACAACCGCGCTTTTTAGTGCATCTAGCAGGGTGAAGTGATCATTTTCATAAAGTAATACCCCATCAGATCCGAGAGTGATGACTACCGATGTTACGCCTAAGGCATGTATTGCAATCGCGGCCTGCTTAGCACTATCTAGATTGGTTACTTCGATTCCTGTCATTAACGAAGCTTCTGTTTCATTAGGGGTGATCATATCAACCAAAGGTAATAACTCGAGAGTTCTCTGATGATACGGCGCCGGATTGAGGATCACTTTTGCGCCATTGTCTTTGGCAATGCTCATCGCGAGCTTGATAGCATCAAAATTGGTTTCAAGCTGGGTTAAAAATAATTGTGCACTAACAATATGGTGTTTGGCTGAGTGTATTTCATCATCGGTCAGCGTCATGTTTGCGCCTTCGTTGACCGCAATCATATTCTCGCCAGCTTGTTCACTAACGTAAATCATCGCGGTACCTGTCGGGCTAGTTGATGACTCGAGGATAATCGTGTTGTCTATGCCGGTACTGTTGAGGTGTTGGCGCGCAAATTGACTAAATTGATCAGTACCAATTTTAGTCATAAAGGTAATATGGGCACCATTTTTAGCCGCAGCATAAGCTTGGTTTGCCCCTTTGCCGCCAGCGCCAATACTACTGCTACTTGAATGCAAGGTTTCACCCGGTTGGGGAAAGCGTGCTAATTTTGCCACAATATCGACATTGAATGAGCCAAGTACAAATACATTATGTTTCATTTTGATTAATCTACCTTGGTTTGAGTCGAGTTCATTGCTGTCATTCAGTATGCTGCGGTCGAGTAATTCTGCCAACATAGCGTCCAAGCTATACTTTTTGATATTCGCGCCTTCAGACTGACAGACTCCACCATGAATTCGTTTTACTAGACCGTCTTTTTCCAGCTGCACGAGATCACAACGAACCGTTTTAGCGGTTACTGCCAGTAATGTGGATATTTTTTGGTTAGACAGTTTTTTATGCATACTGAGTAACTTGAGAATAACAGCCAGTCTTTCATTTCGACTTAGTTTTTTCATAATGGAATATAGTGCTTCAGCAGAAAATAAATTGTGATAAAGACCAGAGCTTAACATGCAAAGTGAACCAGTTGGTTCGTTTGCTATTGGTTGTTTGGGGGGGAGAATGATTTGGTCGCATTTATTTCAATGAGTCTGCTTAAATGAGTTTAGTCAAATCAGCTTAATTTATTGCGCTTAGTGAAGTGAGTTTCATTAAATGTACTTAGTAAGGAAGACGGGGTTTACTGCATATATTATATTATTCATTCTATTCACAGTGGTTTTTGAGAGTAAATATATGGTGAGCGAGTTTACTTTGTTGTCGTAAGTGATTGATTATTAATTATGGCTTGTAGCGTCTGTACTACTATTCTCATTGCATTCTTTGCGGATCAGCCCACGACTACGTGATGAATTGCTTTATTCAATATAGTCTCGCGGGAATCTCCATTGGTGGCAATAGTCTGTTGGCCCCAATTCAGTTTGTTAGGGCCAGTTAGATTGAATGGACTAAAAAGTGCAACTGCTTCCACTCAGCCTTATATGCAGCCCTTTCAATCGTGAGACTTTATGCGGTGAAGAGAACCTTCAGCCTTGCGAATACAGAACTGTGAATACTAGTGCTATTAAAACTAGTGCTGTAAATGTATTTCCTTTACCGGGCAAGGTATCTTAATTTTGGCTTGATTGAGTGCTTTGATTATGGCTAGGTTAGTGTGGTACTTCTCTTCGAAATAGCGTGTTGTCGGTACCCAATAACGTACACCAACTTCTATCCCCACAGTATTAAATCCATTGATGCCGACTAATGGTTTCTTGTCTTGATAAATTGCCGGAGCAGCGGCAAGCACGCCATTAATTAATTGGATAACATGATCCGCATCAGCTTGGTAATCAATGTTAATTTTGTTTTCAACCAATTTATAAGCGAATGAATTATGTAAAATTTCACCGACAATGTGCTTGTTGGGAATACTGATTTGTTCGCCTTCTTCGTTGGTTAATATGGTTTGGCCTAGTTTAATGATTTCAACCACACCGCTGACACCTTTAATTTCAATGGTATTGCCAACCACAAAAGGGCGGGTGACAATAATGGTAATGCCGGCAGCATAATTAGATAACATTCCTTGTAACGCCAAGCCTGCTCCGAGTGAAGCGGCACCAATAGCAGCCACCATTGGCGTTACGCTAATCCCTAGTTTGCCTAAACAGATAACAGCAACCATCACAATAATAATGATTTTAACTAAGTTGGAAGCAAAGTTACTGAGGGTGATATCAATGTTATGTTTTTTCAGTTGAGCGGCGACAACGTTGGCGGCTTTGTTTGCCACCCAAAGCCCCAATAAGAAAATAATAATCGCACCCGCAATTTGAAAGCTGTACGCAACAACAAACTCAGTGATGACGCTATAGACATTTTGCAGTTGTTGGAGCTCCTGATCTAAACTGGGTTCGTTCATTCTATGTTCCTTATTGAAGCACGTTAAGTTGTTATCAAATTGGATGATAACAACTTTTTACTCTAAGGTGTAAGTCTGTGATGAGTGTTAAATGCCATCACGGCGAAAATATTTTCAACGACTTTATGAGCATTTTTCTGACAAATGTCTATACTTTCTAGACGCAGAAACCAATCAATAACGCAGTGTATTAAGCTAGTAAGGCGTTGCGTGTTATTGATATTTCTCGAAGAATAAAAAAGTATACTTTTTGCATAAAAATTCGTTGCGTATTGATTAAAAATATCGTTTACTGCGCATGTTTTTACAGATTCGTAATGACACTTTTATCGCCCTACTTACAGGAGGCACTGGCCTAATGAGCCAATTTCAATCGATTGATGTTGCAGATTATTATGACAAGGACACGTTTGACCGCATAGAGGCATTTGCTAAAGATAAGCCAACGCCATTTGTAGTTATTGACACCCAAATCGTTGCGAAACAATATGATGATATGGTTAATAATTTTCCTTTCGCTAATATCTATTATGCGGTTAAGGCAAATCCGGCCAAAGAAATTTTAACCTTGTTACGAGACAAAGGTTCAAACTTTGATATCGCGTCCATTTATGAACTTGAAATGGTCACGTCGATAGGTGTTTCTGCTGATCGTATTAGCTACGGTAACACCATTAAGAAACGCGTTGATGTACGATCATTCTTTGAACAAGGCGTACGTATGTTTGCTTCAGATTCTGAAGCCGATTTACGCATGATTGCGGAAGAAGCTCCTGGTTCAAAAGTGTACTTGCGTATTTTAACTGAAGGTACACACACAGCCGACTGGCCTTTATCACGTAAGTTTGGTTGCCAAAATGAAATGGCGTACGACTTATTAGTATTGGCAAAAGAGTTAGGCTTACAACCGCATGGTATTTCTTTCCACGTTGGTTCACAACAACGTGATATCGGTGCGTGGGATTCTGCTATCGGTAAAGTGAAAAGCATTTACGACCGTTTAAAAGAAGAACATGGCATTGTGTTAAAGATGATCAATTTAGGGGGGGGGTTTCCTGCCAACTATATGGATAAAACGAATGAACTAGGTGTTTATGCTCAGCAGATTAAGCATTTCCTAGAAGAAGATTTTGGTGACGAATTACCTGAGATTATTCTAGAGCCTGGCCGTTCATTGCTTTCAAATGCTGGTGTATTGGTATCTGAAGTGGTATTGATTTCGCGTAAATCAAACACTGCATTAGAGCGCTGGGTATTTACAGATGTGGGTAAGTTCTCTGGTTTAATTGAAACCATGGACGAAGCGATTAAATTCCCAATCTATACTGAGCGCAAAGGCGAGTTAGATAAGTGCGTTATTGCTGGCCCAACCTGTGACAGTGCCGATATTATGTATGAGCACTATAGCTATGGTTTACCGGTTGATTTAGCCATCGGTGACCGTATGTACTGGTTAACCGCTGGTGCTTACACTACGACCTATTCAGCAGTATGTTTTAACGGCTTCCCACCACTTAAAGATTATTATCTTTAATTGATGGTGTAGTTTGACGACATCCTAAAGGACGCACTAGCGTCCTTTATTTTTATGTGCGCCTAAACCTCTTGTTGATGATTTTTTAAAATATCTAATATTTGTTCTTTAAGGTGCAATCTCGTGCTTTTCATTAGTTTTAATTCAGCTGTTGCATCACTACTACTGTGCTTTTCTAGTGCGGTAATTTGCTCATCGAGTTGATTGTGGTCATTAAACTTTTTGATAAAGTGCTTATCTGTGACTTTAAGTTTAGATATTAAGTCTCGGTACTCTGGAAACATAAGTTACTCCTTTAAGCTGAGTCAGCGGATTTCGGGTTCATTTCAATTTGCATTCATCAGATGTTATGCCAATAACAATGATGCTTGCTTTAGCAGCAACACAATTTGGAAATGAGATGTGTTGAATCTAATATTGATTAACTTTATGCTCAGTGGTTATGCTTACCTTCAGCCTAAAACCATTTTAGCGAGGTTAACTTGATGTAAATCACGTTAATGATTGTTAAGCGAGATAAGATATTTGTTGTTTCTATCGACCTTCAACTATGCTGAAACGGGTGTATTTGGTGGGATTTGGACATATATTAGTAATAATTTAACGAATGAATATTAACTATTATGAATTTATATGTGATCAAGTTAACCTTATCCCCCTAAAGACTAGGTTAAAGTCTGGGTTATAAGAATTTAATATTCAAAACTGAAAGGGGTTTTCACAATGTCCGATGTATTTCACTTAGGATTAACTAAAAAAATGTTAGATGGCGCTACCTTAGCAATCGTTCCTGGTGATCCAGAACGTGTTAAGCGTATTGCTGAGTTAATGGACAACGCAACGTTCTTAGCGAGCCATCGTGAATACACAAGCTACTTAGCTTATATCGATGGCAAAGCCGTGGTTGTGTGTTCAACCGGTATCGGTGGACCATCAACTTCTATTGCGGTTGAAGAATTAGCACAATTAGGTGTGCGAACTTTCTTACGCGTAGGTACAACTGGCGCAATTCAGCCGCACGTAAACGTGGGTGATGTGATTGTGACTCAAGCTTCTGTGCGTTTAGATGGCGCAAGCTTACACTTTGCACCGCTTGAGTTCCCAGCAGCAGCAGACTTTGAATGTACAACTGCTATGGTTGCAGCATGTCGTGACGCTGGTCTAGAGCCACACATTGGTATTACTGCTTCTTCTGATACTTTCTATCCAGGTCAAGAGCGTTACGATACTGTCTCTGGTCGCATTACGCAGCGTTATGTTGGCTCTATGAAAGAGTGGCAGTCAATGGGTGTGCTGAACTATGAAATGGAATCAGCTACGCTATTTACAATGTGTGCAACTCAAGGTTGGCGTGCAGCATGTGTTGCCGGTGTTATTGTAAACCGCACACAGCAAGAGATCCCTGACGAAGCGACAATGAAGAAGACTGAAGTAAGTGCCGTGTCTATTGTTGTAGCAGCAGCGAAAAAATTATTAGCTTAAGCTAACGTTTTAACCATCACGTTATAACAAGATATTGTGTAAAAACAGATTGTGTTAAGGCTGATGGCGTTAAAACGGATTACGCAAAACAAATTGCCTCAAATCAATGAGTGTTGAAATGTAATCATTAAAAAAGGTGCCTAGGCACCTTTTTTGTTATCTAATTTATATCAATAGTGGCATCAATTAGAAATGATATTGCGCAATAATTGAGTAGGTATTTTGGTCGATACCCGCAACACCGTATTTGCTTTGCCAGTAATCATATTCAAAACCTACCAACAGTTTGTTTTGCTTGTGATCACCGAACAGTGTTTTACCTAAGTCATACTTTATTTGTGGGTTGATGTGCAGGTTTTCGTCGTAGCCGTTGTTGTCGGCAGAAAATACCCAATCAATGAAGCCATCTATAATAATGTTGGCATTGCCCACTGGCATATCGATTCTAAATACCGGCGTAAACTGCCAACCATCACTAATATTACCACTGCTTATTGCATCTCGGCGGTAAGTGTTCAGTTGTAAATAGCTAAAAAATGGCACGTCAAGGTCTACACCAATACCATAAAGCATGCTGTGAACTGGGCCTTCACCTTCTTCGTAAGTTAATGCTAAAGAGACATCTTTTATCGCACCAAAGCTCACTGGCTGACCCAATATTTTGCTAGCACTGAAGCGCGGAGATATTTCGCCATAAGTCGAACTATCAACACCGTTATTATTACCATTAAAATTAATAAAATCTTGGAATGCAAACCAATCGCCATACTTCCAAGCACCGGCTGTTTCTAGGGTAATGGTTGTTTGTCTTTCTGATGGCGCTAAGTCATAGTTTTCGCCATGCAAGACAGTAGCGCTAACATCCCACCATTGAACTAAATCGTCAGCAAAAACATTTTGTGAGAGTACTAATGTGGCTAAAAGGTAGATTTTTTTCATTTTTCTTCCGGTTAGTAAAATGATCAGAGACGTCAATTTTGACAGTTTAAAGGTAAGTTTTATAGCGATCGAGGTTAAATTTGTGACCTATTATTCCCAATCGTGCACAATGGGGCGCAATATATTCAATATTTTGAAAGAGCACAATTAAAACCGACCAGAATGTACAGATTTCATTGTTTTCATCATCAATATAATCTTATGACAGGTATTAGCACTGTCAATGCGATGTAACGCATAAAGGTGTTTGATTGGCGCTGTTATCTTACTTAAAACGAATACCACCATGGTGACAAATAAAATGTCACTTTGCAGTAATACTGATTTGTATAGGGGGACTTATTATTACAGTTACTCATTACTAGCGATACGTATTCGTGTGGTAATGGTAAGTTGATGAATCGTTTGTCCCGTTTACTGTTCGCAACAACGCTTTGACATAATATGTCGCATTAATAAATAAAGCTGTTATAGTGAATTTACGGACATTCTCATTTATGGGGGAGAATATGGAGCTTGCAAATCCGATCGCAGTCTGGCTAGTGCTTGGGCTGTTATTGATGATCTCGGAGATTATCATTCCGGGTGGTATCGTTATTTTATTAGGTGCGGCTTGCGTTATCGTCGCAGCAGCACAAGCTGTTGGCATTATCGATGGCTTGGTACAAAGTCTGACATTATGGTTTATGGCTTCAATGGTGTTATTACTGAGTTTTCGTCATGTGACCCAGCGTTTAGTGGGCGGCGATTCACATGTCGATAATACCGATGAAGAGGCGGATCTTTATAATCAAGTCGCTATCGTTAAGCAAGCCATCGGCCCTGGTCAAAAGACCGGTCGAATTAGCTGTTTGGGTACTGATTGGACTGCTTTAGGTGATGGTACCGTGATAAAAAAAGGTACCAAAGTCAGGATCATTTGTCGGGATAATATTGCTTTTGTTGTTGAACCTATCATCGATTCTGTATAGCGATTTAGTTGATAACCTTTTGTTGCCGCGAGTTATTACTGCGAGTTGTTACCGCGAGTTGTTACGGGAGTTGAGGTTATTGAGTACTTAACTGTAAAAAATTCAGATTATTGTGATATGAATATTGTTTTGTCATTATTGTTTCGTAAATTTAGTGTCATGAATATTGTTTCGTAAATTAAGTATTGTTTCGAAATCGTCGTGTTGTGATTGCCGTTAAGTGTTATCTAGGAAAGTCAGATTAAAAGGGAGTAGATATGTTTGTGTTAACAATCGTTTTTTTATTTGTAATGTTCATTTTGTTCAAACTAATGTTAATTGTGCCAATGCGTGAAGTGCATGTTATTGAGCGTTTGGGTAAGTTTCGTACCGTGCTCGAGCCAGGGTTTCATTTTCTTGTTCCTTTTGTCGATCGGGTTGCTTATCGCCACGACACTCGTGAAGAAGTATTAGATGTGCCGCCGCAGAGTTGTATTTCAAAAGACAACACCCAGTTGGAAGTTGACGGTTTAGTCTACCTTAAAGTGATGGACGGCAAGCTGGCCAGCTATGGTATTGAAAACTATCGCCGTGCAGCGGTTAACTTAGCGCAAACAACCATGCGTTCAGAAATAGGTAAGCTGACCTTGTCGCAAACGTTTTCTGAACGTGACAGTTTGAATGAATCCATTGTGCGCGAAATTGATAAGGCTTCTGATCCTTGGGGGATAAAAGTATTACGTTACGAGATTAAAAATATCTCCCCTTCAATGAAAGTTATTCACACCCTTGAAAAACAAATGGAAGCAGAGCGTCGCAAGCGTGCCGAGATCACTTTGGCCAATGCTGAAAAAGCAGCAATGATCAATATGTCGCAAGGTGAACGTCAAGAGGCGATTAATTTGTCCGAAGGTCAAAAACAAAAGCGCATTAATGAGGCTTTAGGTACAGGGCAAGAAATTTCTATTATTGCCACTGCAAAGGCAGAAGGCATGGAAATGATCTGCAAAGCCTTAACGGTAAATGGCGGCAATGACGCCATGAACATGTTGCTTAAAGAGCAGTTTATTGGTCAAGTGGGCAAGATTTTATCTGAAGCTCAAGTCTCTGTTGTGCCTGCTGAAATGGCCAAGCTAGAAGGCTTTTTTGAAGGTATGGAGCAAGTAACTCATGCCGTATCAAACTCATCAGCAAAAGGAGCTCGCTAATGTTGATTAACGGAATTGATACTGATTTTATTGTGATGGCTATCTGGGGCGTAATTTTTGCTATTTTTGTGCTAAAACTATTCCAGTCTATCTGTCTTGTACCGACCAAGTCGGCTTATATTGTTGAACGTTTAGGTAAATATCACAATACCTTAGATGCAGGCTTCCATGCACTGATCCCTTTCGTTGATAAAGTGGCTTATATCCACGACTTAAAGGAAGAAACGATTGATGTACCGCCACAAGAATGTTTCTCCAGTGATGAAGTTAATGTTGAAGTGGATGGAGTGATTTATATTTCGGTTACCGATCCCGTTAAAGCCAGTTATGGTATTACCGACTACCGTTATGCCGCCATTCAACTTGCTCAAACAACTACGCGTTCTGTGATTGGTACCTTAGATTTAGATCGTACTTTTGAAGAGCGTGATGTGATATCAGCCAAAGTGGTTGAAGTTCTCGATGAAGCTGGCTCTATGTGGGGCATTCGAGTGCATCGTTACGAGATTAAAAATATCACCCCACCAGAAACAGTTAAAAACGCCATGGAAATGCAGGTGAATGCCGAGCGGGAACGTCGGGCATTATTAGCTAAAAGTGAAGGTGACAAGCAAAGTAAGATTAATCGTTCAGAAGGTGTGATGGCAGAAACCATTAACCGTTCTGAAGGTGAGATGCAACGCCGCATTAATGAGGCCGAAGGTAAAGCGCAAGAAATTCTCACTTTAGCGAAAGCAACTGCTGAGTCGATAGAACGATTAGCGGTGGTTATTTCATCTGAAGGCGGACAAAGTGCATTGCGTATGCAACTTGGTGAACAGTATATGAAGCAGCTAGATGGTTTAAGCAAACCTGATAGCCGTATTGTGTTACCGGGTAATCTAGTTAATTTTGAATACTGGATGCAAAGTATTGGCTTAAAAGACGATAAAAAATAATCGTTATTACTGCTATGTCACGCCACCGCGTGACGAACATTACATAAAAAAGGTTAGCGATTTCGCTAACCTTTTTTATTGTTTTTACCGCCGCAGTCTATTTAAATTATACCTATACCGCTGCAGTCTGTTTTAATTATGCTTTTACCGCTTTTACCGCTTTTACCGCTTTAACTGGGAACCATCTCTCGAAGTAAATGTTCGCAAAAGGCTTTTGCCACAGGCGATTGAGGACTTTTGGTCGAATAGGCCAAGCTGATGTCGGCAAAGCCAATGCTGTGTTGCGGCAGAACATTGATTAATCGTCCCTGATTTACCGCCTCGTGAGCAATAACATGAGGTAATAAAGCGATACCCGCCCCGGCTAAACATAAGTGATATAACGAGTTAAAGTCGCTGCAGATAACTTTATAATGAGTTGGTACATTTGCATGCTGAAAATGCCAAGTCTGCTCTAGTTGCCCATGTGCATCTCTAAAGCCTAGTAATGAATGGTATTGTAAGTCATCGGTATTTTCGATCAGTGATGATTTTTCTAAATAACTTGGGCTAGCATAAATTTTACGCTCAAAAGTCGTCAATTTATGTACAGCAATGTTGGCACCGTTTACTTGACCGACATCAATAATCAAGTCGAGCCCTAAACGATTGAGCTCTTTACTGCCACCAGACACAATTAACACCTCTAATTGGACTTGCGGATACGCATGAATGAAGTGAGCGATATATTCATCCATCAACTTGTCGACGAAAGGCAATAAACCAATGCGTAAATTACCTTGTACTTCATCATGACGATGTTTAAACACATATCCGGCATGATTTAATTGATTCACTAAAGGTTCGATTTGAGCAAGATATTGTCGACCTGCAGAGGTTAAGGCCATGACTCTTGTTGTGCGAGTAAATAACGGTGCCCCGAGCTGTTTTTCTATTTCTCCAATCCGGCGGCTGACTAATGCTCTGCGAGTATCAAAAGATTTTGCCGCTTTTGAAAAACTGCCTAACTTTGCTACAGCAATGAATAGCTCTAAATCTTTGATATTCAATATGGCAACCTATACAGCTGAAGCTGTGGACAATAAATCCATTTTAATGGACTTTTTAGTATTAATGGCATTGAACATATCGATCATAAACCGACATGTCACCAGATTTACTCGCCATAAAAAGCAAACTTAATCTAGTTTCTTTAGTCATGAATGTGAGTGTTTAATAGCCTATTAGGCCAATTACTTAACGCTAACATTAATTAATTGTTTATTTTATATAGTAATTTTCGCTTACAGCTTTGTCAATTTAGGTGTGATTTTCGCGGTTAGAACATCACAAGTGAGTGATTTTAGTGACTTTGATATTAATGTCGTCTAAAGGTTCACTCTGCTACCTAAGGTGATAGTGGGCATAAAATAGCTGAAGTATTGCACGCCATTATCTCGCTATTTAAGATATAATGCCTCGCAGATTTCTGGGAGGAAAAATGGACGTATCATCATTATTAGACGGCCTAAACGATAAACAGCGTGAGGCAGTCGGCGCGCCACTTTCAAATATGTTGGTGTTAGCGGGTGCCGGCAGTGGTAAAACCCGTGTATTAACCCATCGTATTGCGTGGTTAATGCAAGTTGAACAACAAAGTCCATATTCTATTTTGGCAGTCACCTTTACCAACAAAGCCGCGGCAGAAATGCGTGAACGGGTGGAAAAGGTTGTGGGCACTAACATGGGGCGGATGTGGATCGGTACCTTCCATGGTTTAGCGCATCGGTTATTGCGAACCCATTATCAAGATGCCAATTTACCGCAAAGTTTCCAGATTATCGATTCTGACGATCAGTTACGTTTACTGAAACGCATTCTTAAAAGCCTTAATTTAGACGAGAAGCAATATCCTCCTCGTCAGGCCCAAGGCTATATTAACGGCAAAAAAGACCAAGGATTACGACCTAAGCATATCGATGCGGGCGGTTTTCCGATTGAACAAAATTTACTGAATATTTATAAGGTTTACCAAGAGTCTTGCGATCGCGCAGGTTTGGTCGACTTTGCCGAAATCTTACTACGAGCTCATGAATTATGGCTCAATAAACCGCATTTACTGGCACATTACCAAGAACGCTTCCGTCATATTTTAGTGGATGAGTTTCAAGATACCAACGCGATTCAATATGCGTGGATCCGTGTGTTAGCCGGTAACACAGCCAATGTGATGATTGTCGGTGATGACGATCAATCTATTTACGGTTGGCGTGGTGCGCAAATTGAAAACTTACATCGTTTCTTAAAAGACTTCTCGGGTGCAACAACCATTCGTTTAGAACAAAATTATCGTTCAACAGCGAATATTTTGAATGCCTCTAACGCTGTGATTGCCAATAACCCAGATCGTTTGGGCAAAGAGTTATGGACCGAAGATAAAGATGGCGAGCCCATTTCGGTCTATTGCGCCTTTAATGAAATGGATGAAGCCAAATTTATTGTTGGACGCATTAGCGACTGGCATGAAAAGGGCGGCAGTTTGAGCGAGTGCGCCATTTTATATCGTTCAAATGCACAATCGCGAGTATTAGAAGAAGCCTTTTTACACAAAGGGTTAGCGTATCGTATTTACGGTGGTCTGCGCTTCTTCGAGCGACAAGAAATTAAAGATGCTATGGGCTATATGCGTCTGATTAATAACCAAAATGATGATGCGGCATTCGAGCGTGTGGTGAATACGCCAGCTCGTGGTATCGGCGATCGTACTTTGGATATCATCCGCTCAACCGCTAGACAGCATGAACTGACGCTGTGGCAAGCTTGCGTGAGTTTAATCGAAGAGAAAGTCCTTGCCGGGCGTGCGGCTAATGCCATCAATGGCTTTATGGAACTGATTATTGCGATGCGAACGGATACGGCAGATATGTTGCTGTACCGGATGGCTGACGATGTGATTGACCGTTCAGGCTTGCGTACCATGTATGAGGCCGAAAAAGGCGAGAAAGCTCAAGCTCGAATTGAAAACTTAAACGAGTTGGTTACTGCTGCGCGCAGTTTTGAAATGCCTGAAGAGCTTGAAGACATGGGCGAACTTAATGCCTTTTTGTCTCATGCAGCATTAGAAGCTGGCGAAGGTCAGGCTGATGCCTTTACCGATGCCGTGCAGTTGATGACATTGCATTCAGCCAAAGGGCTAGAGTTCCCAATGGTGTTTATGGCGGGCGTTGAAGAAGGATTATTCCCGAGCAAGATGGCACTGGATGAAGGCGATCGTTTAGATGAAGAGCGCCGTTTGTGTTATGTCGGTATGACCCGTGCTATGCAAAAACTGTACATCAGTTATGCTGAGTCTCGTCGTATTTATGGCCGTGAAGATTATGCTAGCCCATCACGGTTTATTAACGAAATTCCTGAAAAGTTTGTTGAGCAAATCCGTATACGTGCTCAGGTTAAGCCGTCAGTTAGTCAGCGTTTTCCTGCGAAGGCTACGGTTGCCACTAAAAAACCTCATGGTTTTAACGACACCGGTCATAAAGTGGGTTCTAAAGTGAAGCACTTTAAGTTTGGTGAAGGGGTCGTGACTAGCTTTGAAGGTTCTGGTGAAAAAGGACGTGTGCAGGTTGAGTTTGTCGATTTTGGCAGTAAATGGCTGTTGGTGTCGTTAGCAAAACTAGAGCGTTGTTAACGTGTTTCGCTTGCTAAATCATGGAGAGATGACGCCAATGACATTGCAAGATAAGCTTCGTGCTTATGCACGATTAATGCGGATAGATAGGCCTATTGGTACCTTGCTTCTGCTATGGCCGTGTTTAATGGCACTGGTGTTAGCGGCTCAAGGGCTGCCAGACATTAAGGTGTTGTTAATCTTTATTATTGGCGTGGTGATTATGCGCGCCAATGGCTGCATTATTAATGACTTTGCCGATCGTAAACTAGATGCTCATGTCGAGCGTACGAGTATGCGACCGTTGGTGTCGGGGGAAGTGTCTGTTAAAGAGGCACTGACTCTATTTACCCTCTTAGGTTTGGCTGCGTTTTGCTTAGTATTATGGCTTAATCCACTGGTAGTGCAGTTATCTGTGGTGGGGATTATTTTAACGGTGATGTACCCGTTTATGAAACGGGTGACCAACATGCCACAAATGTTTTTGGGCATTGTGTGGAGTTGGTCAATTCCGATGGCCTATGCCGCTCAACTTGGTGAAGTGCCAGTTGAAGCGTGGTGGTTATTTATGGCCAATTGGTGTTGGACGGTAGCGTACGACACCATGTATGCCATCGTCGATCGTGACGATGACTTAAAAGTAGGCATTAAATCAACGGCTATTTTATTCGGTCGCTTTGATCGACAGATTATCGGTTTGTTTCAACTTGCTGCACTAGGGTGTTTTGTGATGGCTGGGCTGGTGGCCGACCGTGGGATTATTTACGGCTTAGGTATTATCAGCTTTATTGGTTTTGCCGTGTATCAGCAACGATTAATTTTTGGTCGTGAACGTGCACCATGTTTTAAAGCCTTTTTAAATAATAACTGGGCCGGAATGGTATTGTTTATCGCACTTGCGTTGGATTATATGATTTAACGTTTGTGGTTTATTACCATAGGGCAGGGATGCATGAAAACAATTTATGGGTTAATCGGCGCGATAATGTGTTGTGGGCTATCTCTAGCCAGTGCGTCAGCTAACAATGATGCTGTACTGCCAGGCTTAACAAGCAACGCTGTCGATGTGCATTCCACAGCTGCAGTAGTCAATATTCCTCGTACCCGCCAATTTGTGCTTAAAGATGGCGATCGTGACTATCAAGTGATGATCAAGCTCCCCAAAAAATACCAGCAAAATAGTTCACATCAATATCCAGTGATATACATGACTGACTCCATGTATAGCTTACAAGTGGTGTCTGGTGCGACGCGATTTCCAATGAACAGTAACATGATGCAGCAAGCTATTTTAGTCGCCATAGGCTATCAGAGGCCAAGCAAAGGTTCGGTGAGTCGGATCCGCGACTATACCCCAAGTCACGATGCGAGTTGGAAACTACCCACTGGCGAGGCCAAGCGACACGTTGCTTTTATCAGCCAGGTTGTTATGCCATTCGTTGAAAAAAACTATCGGGTCGACAGCCAACAAAACACCTTTGTGGGTAATTCGCTAGGCGGGTTAATGGGTGCTTATATTTTATTAGAACAGCCAAAGTTATTTAATTATTACGTATTGGGCAGTCCATCTCTGTGGTTTGACAATAAACAATTATTGCAGCAGTTTGATCAGCGTTTTAGTCAAACATCAGCAATATCTGCCAAGGTGTTTATTGGCATTGGCGAATTGGAAAAACCACCTTATACCGATAATGGTCATCAGATGGTTGCAGATGCGCAGGCTTTATTTAAACGACTCCAATCCCATCCATCGGCGCAATCTGGTGACTTAGCACTCAAGCTGCTAGTCATCCCCGAGGCCGATCATTCGATGGCTTTTCCTACCACCGCGATTCATGGTTTAACTTGGCTGTTCAAGCGCAACTTATCTTGATACCCATTGACGGCAATTTTTAGTAACAATTTTTGTGCCAATCAATAGCGGTGAAACTAATGTTTGCTGATATGTTAACAACTTGTATCTTCACGTTTATATTAAGAATAATGATATGGCGTGGGTCAGTAACATATACAGGGATAAGTATTCAATGAGAGCCACGGTTAAGTATCGGTTAGTCTTTTTAGTCTTAATGGTGTTGAGCTTTGTGATAGGCGTTCAGTGGACACCAGAGTCGTTAACAAGCGATACTGATAAGTGGCCGTTATATCTTATTTGCGGATTGTATTTTGTGTTACTGCCACTGAGCTACTGGTATTGCATTATTAAAATGGGTGGCCAGAAACTGTGGAAACTGATTGTTATTTTCAGTTTGAGCAGCTTGGTTGCTCGGTTAAGTTTTCCTGCTGAAGTCGCGCATTATTTTGAGTTTATTGCATGGTTACGCTATCCGATTATTGCGGTGCTGTTGGTCATTGAATTGTATTTGGTGGTGAGTGTTGTTCGTGGCTTGATTAAGGTACGAAAGCTTAAGGGCGATCCTAGAGTCGGGGCGGTAGAAACGTATCGGGATGGCGATGATAAAAGCTTAACTATTGCGCTTATTCTCGCCAGTGAAGCGACTAACTGGTTTTATTCTATCCCTTGGTTCTCACGTCATCATCCACCAGTAATTGCCAATATCAATCTTGTTAGCGCGACACGCTGGCATGTGTGGTTAATGCTTATTGGTTGTGTTGGTGCGTCGAGTCTGAGTTACGTATTACTGGCATCGTGGAGTGAGTGGGTGGCGATTATTGTCTCGAGCATTATTGCCTATACCTTAATGTCTATCGTGGCTAACCATCGATTATCACGTTATTACTCTTTGTATTTAATCAGAGATAACTTAGTGATCAATAATTCATTGTGGGGATTTATGGTAGTGAACATTGCTGATATTGCTAGTGCCGCTGATCAACAATCAACTGAATTAAATAAAGATGAGCCAGAAACCATTATGATTGGCCGTGGGCAGAGTAATGTCACTATCACCCTCAACCGTCCGGTTATTTATCATGGTGGTATGGGCCAGTTACCCGAACCGATGAAAACGGTGCATTTGAGTGTGGACAATCCGCAGCAGTTAATTCAGGCGCTTAATAACAAAGTCTCTGTGGCAGTGTAATAATAAAAATCCCATAAAAAATGCGCTGATAAAAGCGCATTTTTTATGGGTAAATCAGTACTCGCAAGTGAAAGCCCTGTAGTTGATTGGCTGATTAGTCTCGCACTAACTTAGTCTCGTACTAACTTAGTTAAGTCTGCAGGGCGATAATAAACTGATTTTAATACTTTGCCTTGGCGAACCACTTTACCCGCCATATCGACATCTTTAGCGCACTTAGCAATAATAAACTCACCTTTAGTGCTACCGACTATCTCAACACCTTGCTTGGCGTAAAAGGCAATGGTTTCATCCAATTCTTGCTGGTTACGGCATACTTTGCTCATGTTGCTTGAGTGCACTTCATCCCAGCATTGGATAAAGTCTATTTCACGGTTTTTAGCCACGTTAAGCAATAAATCGATAAGATAGCTGATCTCTAGACGATCGCTTACCTGAGACGCACCTATGTGCACTAAACGACCCATTAACACATAGACAGAGTCAACAATCGCATCAGCTTGTTCCATGCGAGAGTCTGCTTCTGCAAGCTCGGTCATTTCTTCAATAATTAATGAGGTGTGTAAGGTATCAGCTTTGTCGTCTAGGCTAGCACTGTCGTTAACCGGTAAATCAAAAGTACTGCGAAACTCAAAAATATCGCGATATAAATGGTCATAGATAGGCTGAGTGAGTTGACTGAGTTTCATTGGAGTACCTTATTAATAAATGTGCGCTAATTTTAAATAAATGAGCCATGGAATACAAAGGCAATCAGTCGATTTACCGATAAAAAAACCGGCAAGATAGCCGGTTTTAATGGTTTTATTGGGAAAGCCTATTTGATAAATGCAAAAGCATCACCATACAAATGGGCTTCTTCAATGCCAAGCTCACGGAACAATTCTCGTGCAGTGCCAACCATATCAAAACGGCCAGCAATGTAGATATCGTAGCCATTCAAACTGACAAAATCCTGCTTAATCTGCTCGAGTAGATTAGCTTTTTTACCTTCCCAATTACCGTCAGCAAGTTCTACTACTGGAATAAACTCTAACCAAGAATGATCGGCATGCCATTGACGAGCGATGTCTTGATAGTACATAGCTTCTTCGTTACGACAACCCCAATACAGTTTAGTATTAATGGTTTCGCCGTTAGCAATCTGTGCTTCAACGATACTTTTTATATATGAGAAACCGGTACCGCCTGCAATGAGGATGCGTGGTCGATGGCTCTCACTACGTAAAAAAGCTTCGCCAGCAGGTGCTTCAATATCAATATGTGTCGCTGTTTGTAAGCGTTCAACAACTTGCATTGGATAACTTTCGCTAACCGCGGCACCAATGTGCAACTCAATTAACGCTGCATTAGGCGCGGAAGCGATAGAAAAAGGACGTTTGTCTTTTTCACCCATGACCACAGTTAGGTATTGGCCAGCCTTAAAGTCAAAGGCTGCTTCGGGTTTAAGGAACACTTGGTATACAGCGTCATTAAACGGGGTGACTTTTTCTATCTGACAACGAATGGTTTTCATCTAACGTCCTTTAAACCCTTTTATAATTTTTTATCAACGAGTTAATTATAGCTATTTACGCCCTGATCGGATCGCTGTAGTTACAATGTTGGCATATCTTGTATGCCGAGATCATCCCAAATTTGGTCAATTCTCTGTTTTGTCTTTTCATCCATCACGATAGGGGTGCCCCATTCTCGCGTGGTTTCACCAGGCCATTTGTTAGTGGCATCTAAACCCATCTTAGATCCTAAACCAGCAACGGGTGAGGCAAAATCAAGATAATCTATTGGAGTATTATCTACCATCATGGTATCGCGAATAGGATCCATTCGTGTAGTAATGGCCCAAATAACATCTTGCCAATCACGGCAATTGACATCGTCATCAACAACAACGATAAATTTGGTATACATAAACTGGCGCAAGAATGACCAGGCCCCCATCATGACACGCTTAGCATGACCAGGATATTGCTTACGGATTGAAATCACAGCCATACGGTATGAACAACCTTCAGGCGGCAGATAAAAATCAATAATTTCTGGATACTGCTTACGTAAAATGGGGACAAATACTTCGTTCAACGCTACGCCTAACATGGCCGGCTCATCAGGTGGACGACCGGTATAGGTACTATGATAAATGGCGTCTTTACGATGAGTAATGTGAGTTACGGTAAATACTGGGAATGAGTCGGTTTCGTTATAGTAGCCAGTGTGATCGCCATATGGACCTTCTACTGCTGTCTCATCTGGGTCAATATAACCTTCAAGAATAATCTCGCTGGTGGCTGGCACCTCAAGATCGCAGCTAATGGCTTTACAGACTTCAGTTCGTTCGCCGCGCAGTAAACCTGCAAAAGCATATTCACTCATGGAGTCTGGCACAGGAGTGACAGCCCCTAAAATGGTCACTGGATCGCTACCTAATGCCACTACGACAGGATAACGCTCTCCCGGATGAAGCTGTTTAAAGTCTTTAAAATCTAAGGCACCGCCACGGTGATCAAGCCAGCGCATAATCAGCTTGTTTTTGCTTAATAACTGTTGACGATAAATACCTAGGTTTTGTCTTTTTTGACGCGGTCCTTTGGTGATGGTGAGTCCCCAAGTCACTAATGGGGCGACATCTCCAGGCCAGCAATGTTGGATTGGCAACGATGTTAGGTCAACTTCATCACCGGTTTTAACCACTTGCTGACAAGGCGGATTACGCACTGTTTTAGGCGGCATATTTAATGCCTGTTTATACATAGGTATTTTGGCGATGGCATCTTTAAAGCCACTTGGTGGCTCAGGTTCTTTTAAGAATGCTAATAATTCACCGACTTCACGCAAAGCCAAAGGGTCGTCTTTACCCAATGCCATAGCAACACGTTTAGGCGTGCCAAATAAGTTAACCAGTACTGGCATGGTATGGTTGGTCGGATTCTCAAATAACAGTGCGGGGCCTCCTGATCGTAAAACACGATCGGCGATCTCTGTCATTTCTAAATGAGGGTCAACAGGGTAGCTAATGCGCTTTAACTCGCCATTTTTTTCCAAATGATCGATGAAGCTGCGTAAATCTTTAAAACTCATGTTTACCGCCTGTAAATGAAATCCAAACCAATATGGCGCGCACTATAGCATTTTTCTAATATAGGGTTAATACCAATCCATATAAATTGGTATTGCTCTGCGGGGTTCAATACTGGTTAGGTTGGATATTAGTTCTTTTCGTTTGAGAGTAAATATCTGAATGTCATTTAATCAGTTCATCAGGTAGTCAGCTATCTAAGGCTATTGTGCCACACCATTAACTGTCATTGATTATTAACTAATCATTTTGAAAGGCTATAAGCGTTAATACCAATAATATAATCACATCAATTGAGGAGGCATCAATTGAGAGTTTATCGAGTGAATGAAATTCTCTAAGTCGTTTGATTATGCTATTGGAGTGAATGATGGTTATAGGTGTAAATAATAATTGAGTAGACCTATCATTTCAGAACCATAACGGATATCGACTTTAACTCGACTTAGCGTAAACTGGTGGATGTCGATAATGTGCTGGAGGTGATGTATGCCGATTAATAGATTCCCTGTGTTGCTATGGTCTTTTGGGAGTGGAGTTTGTTTACTATGCAGCTTGACTCTGTCTGTGCAGGCGAAAGTGCCATTGGATATTGCTCTAGGCGATAGAGTGTCACATTCGGTAGGTTATCAACATCAAGGTCGACGTCATTCTTCGCATTATCGTGACCCATGGCGCTGGGGATTTGGTTGGAATAGTGTTTGGGGGCCGACGATTGGGCTTAGTCGATATAATGGCTATGGCAGTCGATATAATGGCTATAGCAGTCGATATGACAATCGCTGGGGTATAGACGAATATCGTCGCAGCAACGATAATTTTTACCCTTATCGAACGGTTAATGTTGCACCTCGCCAAAGCTATCAAGTGGTTGAACCTGCAGTGATATCTGCGCCGCAGCGAACGACTACCCAAGTTCAATATGCTTCTGGGTTAAGTCGTTTACCTGAAAATGCCAAAGTGATTCAGCGCGCGAACGGTACCGTTTATGAATGGCAAGGCGTTGAATATTATTTTGACTGGAACACTCAAACCTATGAGATTGCCAAAGTTGATATCCCATAGCTACCTGTATAGAAACAATACTCAATGCTATGGTCTGCTTTAGCCTGGTACATAGCAGTATCGGCTGCAGTGATGAGTTCTCGGCTATTTAAACCATGTTCTGGCAGTATACTAATTCCGATACTGGCGCCAACTTCTAAAGTATGCTTCCCAATAATGATCGGTTGCTTAATATTGGTTAATAGCTGGTTTATTTTATGTTCTATATCGATTGGTTCTGGGAGCATATCAAGCCAAACGATAAATTCATCGCCGCCGAGTCTGCCCACTATATCGGTAGCGCGTAGACTATTAACCAAACGTTTTGCAATGGTCATGATCACTTCATCACCAATACTATGGCCCAGGGTGTCGTTAATATTTTTAAATTTATTAAGGTCAATAAATAATAGTGCCGCTTGATTTTCTCCGCGTAAATCCCTTGCTATAGCAGTATCAATTTGTTTTATGAATGCGCGACGGTTATAAATACCGGTTAGTTCATCATGTTCAGCTAAGAAAATGAGTTGGTCTTGTTGTTCAATTAATTTACGGGTTTGGCTGTCTACTTCTTGCTTTAATTCATCCTTTTTAATGGTGATTTGAGCAAGTGAAAGCTTCATTCTATTGAAGTTATGGGCGAGTGCAGATAACTCATCGGTATCACTGAAATTAATTTGACTCTTTAGGTCTCCAGCCGCAAGTGCTTCCATCCCTTGGTTGAGTGAGGCTAACCCTTTCTTAAATCGAATGAGTGTCATAAATGACCATACGGTGACCAGAATCGCTAATATCAATAGCACCATTCCGACAAGGAATAATAACGTTTGTTGTTTTTGGCTCGCTTGTTTAATCGATAATTGATGAAGATTAAACATTTCTTCAGTCATCTCTTCAATAACCATGCTGTATTTTGCTTTAAATAACCGTTCTGCTGTGAGGGTGGATGACACATCGACTTGTTTACTATGAAAGCTATTTTGAGTATTAATGAGTGCTCTAATATTGGTATTCAGTCTATTCAGGTTTCCAATAATGAGTTTTTGTTGCGTACCCCATTGAATGTCTTCTGAGAGGTTTTTGGCCAGTTCAGCTTGGCGTATATTTAACTCTGATAACCCTTGGTCATCTGTATACTCTTGGTAAAGCCACAGTTGACTACGCAAACTATCAATGTTGATTTGTAACTTCATTGAGTAATTGAGTTGACGGTATATTTGTTGTTGATAATAGTGAACTTGTATCAGTGACAAGCCGACAATCAATGTAAGCAGCGAACAGAGTGTTGCGGTCAGTTTTAGACGTTTAGATAACATCATAGATTACCATCCCGCCTCTAAACTGGTGAACTTTTCAAACAATTTTCGGTCAAGAATCTGCCTAAAATCAACACTATTCTCTTCAGAGACTAATTTATTATCAATTGCCCATTGGCTTTGAGTTTGGATGTTAGAAAAGAGTGCATTACTGAGTGATAACCGAAAAGTATAATCATTCCAGGAATAACTAAGTTGGGATTGATCGATATCTAATACACGGCTAATTTTCGTCTGAGCAAGATCTGGGTGTGTATGAATATAATCGGTTGCGTCGTTAATTGATTTGAGTAGCGCTAACTTTTCTGTAGTTGATAGCCTTGTCTCTTTAAGCTCGATTAAGTTAAACGATAAGTGGTATAGGCCGCGACTGCTGATAACGTTGGTATTTGAGGGGACTTGTTGTGTTAACAAATAACTTAAGGGCTCCCAAGCTGAAATAATATCAACCTCATTATTTAATAACGCCGGAATAAGCTGCTCCGCAGGTAAATATACTCGCTCGATTGGCTGCTGAGTTTTGTTATACATAATCAATAAACTATCGAAAAAAAACTCACTGGCACTGCTTTTTACTATCCCTATGCGTGCGTGGGCTAAATTATCCAGTTGTTGATATTTTTGCGGTGTTAAACTCAGTAATTTGAGATCATTATCTGATTCGACAAAACTGGCTAATACAGAAAAATTTGTTTGTTTAAAGCTATTAAACATGACCACAGTTTCTGAGGCCGTGGCGAGGTCAACTTGTTTATTCTTAAGGGCGTCAAAGCATTTCACTCCGCTGTCGAATCTCACTAGCTCAACATTAAGCCCATTCGCTCTAAAGTAACCTTGTTGTTGTGCAATAAAAAAAGGTGCAGAAAGAGGTGTGCCAGATACCGCAATTTTAATGGGGTCTTTTAGGGCGGAAGCGGTAAGTGATTTGCTTGTACCAAGGTCACAACTGACAATGCCGATTAATATGAAAGTTAAGATAAACATGTTCAACACTTTGATCATAAAGATACTTCAATAAGGAGTGAATAAGGTTAAGTGTAGCGAATGTATTTTTTTTTGATGTTAAATTTTTGCAAACAAAAGATTTTTTAATAATATCAATCAATAGCGTTAGTACTAAGGTATGAGTGATGACATTAATTTATTTATAGTGAGCAATAGGGAAAGCAAGATTATATTTTATTTGTTTATTAATTTCAATGCATTATGATTTGTCTGATGAGTCTGTGTCACTGTTGAATATTCAATATGCGGGGAAATATCTCAGCTAATATATTTTCTGCTTGTTGAAACTTTAATTGGTTAATTGATTGTGTTAATAATTCAATATGTTGTGGTGCAATGAGGTTAAGTGTGTTGGCTATTTTGGCAAATGTATTAATGGCATTCATATTATAGTGATTAACTTCTTCCATTAGCGTGTCATATATCATAATAAATTCGCTGTTCACTGCTAATATCGGCATGTTCTCTTGGCTATTTGATGCTTGTAATTCCATTTCTAGCAAGGAGGCTAGCATTATCGCTAGATCTTTATTCGTGGTTAATTTCGCCAATAATATCTTATGAAACTGGCTAAATTCAGTAGGAGAGTAGTGTGCTAGTTTAATTTCATGGTTTCGTGCGTAGCAGGCTAATTCGGTGAAACCTAAAGTAGCAGCAGAACTTTTTAGTGTATGCAGCATAGGTGCAAAGTCCGCCGGAATGTTCGGTGAAGCCATGGTTTGTTGGATGTACAAGGTTAAGTCATTAATCAACAGCTGAACAGACTTAAAATAGGTGGATTTATTGCCGCTAAAACGATTAACAGCCTGATGATATTCAAGCTGATGCTCTGCACAAAATAGCGTGGTACGTCGTTCAGTATTACTCATGTTCATTTCAAACTCATCTAATTAGTCTACCTGTATTGCCTATGAGTGTTTCAACAGCCTCTCAATAACGATAACTCAATTGTCTATCTGAATATGGTCGCGCTAGTATGTAGGCAGATATTAAGATGCACGTTGGATACATGCTGTGCAAATATATTACTTAACGAAACTGTGTACCATTTTTGTGTTTATGTCGTTTTCGCGTATTCATATCTTTTATGATCAAGCACATTTGGTATCGACTAAGTTAACATAATGTACTTATTATGTAGGTGTTGTTTTCATTAAATTAAGGTAGTGGGTTACGTTGCTGCCTATTATTGATAGACGTAAAAAAATTAAGCTATTATAAATGTATGTTGGTTACAGATAACCTTAAGATTAAATGGATGTTATCTAGCTGAAAATAAGGGAGTTATTTTTCTATGTTGTTATCGGGTTTATCCAATACTGTTTATAAAATTCTGATTATTGACGATAATATTCAAAATATATTTATGCTGGAAGATATTTTGTCGCCTCTTGGTAATATCTTTTTTTCAGAGTCTGGCACTAATGCACTCGCGTTAGTGGATAAAATTAAGCCTGATGTCATTTTACTCGATATTGAGATGCCTGACATGGATGGATGGGAAGTGTGTCGTGCACTCAAAGCTAATCCATTATTTAGCGATATTCCAATTATTTTTATTACCGGCCACACTGAGCCTGAATTTGAAAGGTTGGCGCTAGAAAGTGGTGGGGTCGATTTTATTACTAAACCTTTTAACGCTTCTATTTGTTGTTTACGAGTCCATACACAACTTAAATTTAGGCAGCAAAACCAATTAATTATTAAAGCTAAAGAAGAGCTACAACAATTAGTTAATCAAGTCCCAATGCTTATTACCTATTGGGATGATTTAGGTCAGAATTTATTTAGTAATGACAACACTGGTTTGTGGTTTGATAGCTTGGTCGGTGATGTTAAAAACAAGCATATTTCGACTATTTTTCCTGAAGCGCTCAGTAATGCAATTTTAAATCATCACCGTCATATTACCTCAGATGCATTAAAGTACATTGTCACAGTCCCTAACCGTGACGGTATGAGCTTTTATGAAGTCTTTCAGTCCAAAATGAAATCAAGTGCTGGAGTCGATGGCTACTTGGTTACTGTTGTTGACGTCTCTGAAGTAAAGCATGCTAAGCAAGCGCTGTACTCTGAAAAGGAGCGTCTTCGAGTAACACTCAATTCTATTGGTGATGCTGTTATTGCGACTGACACAAGAGGGCTTATTACTTTTATGAACCCAATTGCGGAGCGCATGACGGGTTGGCGGTTAAAAGAGGCATTACATCAAAAAATTGAAAATGTGATGCATTTGAAAGATTCTGATACTCAGCAGCCATTATTGAACCCGTTATATTTAGCTCTTCGCGAGCAGCGCATTGTGGCAATGGCGCTAAACAGCCTACTTACGTCACGTGGAGGGCATGTTTTTTATGTGGAGGATTCTGCCGCGCCAATCCGTAATGAAAATGGTGAAATGATTGGCGCCATTATGGTGTTTCATGATGTGAGTGAAGCGATGGCGATGGCGATGAAAATGAGCCATTTAGCCAACCATGATCAGTTAACTGATTTACCTAATCGGATATTACTTCAAGATAGGTTAAGCGTGGCGTGTTCTACAGCAAGATCTTATGGCACCAAAGCAGCTGCACTATTAATCGATATTGATCATTTTAAATACCTTAATGATTCCTTAGGCCACCAATATGGTGATGAGCTCATTTGTATGATGGCAAGACGAATACGCACATTAATACCTGCCTCATATACATTAGCGAGATTAGGTGGTGACGAATTTGTGATTTTAATGAGCGAGACTCGCTCTGTTGAGGCCTCTTCGCAATTAGCATCTACATTAGTTGAAGCGATGCATGAACCTTTTATTCTTGATAATCAGAAGTTTAATGTATCGATAAGTATTGGTGTTAGTGTGTTCCCAAATGATGCTTTAGATGCCGAGGAGTTAATGAGGCATGCGGACGTGGCAATGTACCGTGCCAAACAGGAAGGCCGAAATCGTTTCTGCTTTTTCTCGCATGATTTAGAAAGTTCGCTTATGGAGCGCCATCATTTAGAGACTCGTTTAAGAAAAGCATTAATTAATGATGAACTTTTTGTGCATTATCAACCTAAAATTGATTTACAGACAAACATTATTATTGGTGCTGAGGCTCTTGTTAGACTGGCCAATGATGAGGGTGAGCTTATCTCTCCCGCAGAGTTTATTCCATTAGCGGAAGAGTCCGGTTTAATTATTATGCTAGGTAAACAAGTGCTTAATAAGGCCTGTGCTGAAGCTAAACGTTGGTTAGAAATGGGCTATACGATTCCTATTTCGGTAAATGTGGCCGCGGCACAGTTTGCTGATCCCGACTTAGCCGATATGATCAAGAAAGCACTATTGGAGCATAATTTACCGGCACATTTACTTGAATTGGAAATTACCGAAACTGCATTGATGATTGATGCAGCGGACATGCAAAACAAGTTGAGTGAGTTAATATCATTAGGGATTAAGATTGCTATTGACGATTTTGGTACTGGTTATTCCAGCTTGGCCTATTTGAAAAAGTTTAATGTTGATGTAATGAAAATTGATATGTCGTTTGTGAAAGATATGCTCAACAATAAACATGATTATGAAATTGTGAAGACGATTATTTCGTTGGGTAAGTCGATGGGGTTAGTGCTAATTGCCGAAGGTGTTGAAACTGAAGCGCAAAGCCACGCATTAGTTGAATTAGGATGTTTTATGGGTCAAGGTTATTTGTTTAGTCGCCCACTCAATAGCTCTGATTTTGAAGCCTTCATATCGCAGAGCAATAAATGTGTTAAAGGTGTAAATTCCGTCGATGAATAAGCGGTGGCTTATTCAGTTAAGCTTAAGCTGTTTTTGAGTTAATAGAAATGAAAAAGCCCCATTGCATCCTTTGCGTTGGGGCTTTTGTTTGCATTGTCTGTGGTTCTATTTATGCCACTGGGGTATCCAACACTCCAATGCGATCAACCTGTACCAATTGATGCTCCAGAGTGTTATCAAGCTCGTGATTATTATTGTTTTGAGCTTGTCAGCCAGAGGCTGGAATAAAAATGACGTTATTGGATTATAGAGTCTGGGGACCCAATAACGCCTGAACTGTTGTGTTAGCTGCCTTCCTTAACGGCTAACGGTAGAGCGATAAAGCGGCAAGGATGCAAGATAGTTTGCGCTTATTATTATTAGAATGTTTGTTGCTGTGCGTTATCAACTTGCTGGGGGACGAGTTGTTAACACGGTCAAACATCCTTGCCAAAACGGTTTTGATATTTAGATCCGTAAAACACCTTAATAAAAATGACGTTATTAGATTAATAGAGTCTGGGGACCCAATAACGCCTGAACTGTTGTGTTAGCTGCCTTCCTTAACGGCTAACGGTAGAGCAATAAAGCGGCAAGGATGCAAGATAGTTTGCGCTTATTTTTATTAGAATGTTTGTTGCTGTGCGTTATCAACTTGCTGGGGGACGCGTTGTTAACACGGTCAAACATCCTTGCCAAAACGGTTTTGATATTTAGATCCGTAAAACACCTTAATAAAAATGACGTTATTGGATTATAGAGTCTGGGGACTCAATAACGCCTGAACTGTTGTGTTAGCTGTCTTCTTGACGGCTAACGGTAAAGCAATAAAGCGGCAAGGATGCAAGATAGTTTGCGCTTATTTTTATTAGAATGTTTGTTGCTGTGCGTTATCAACTTGCTGGGGGACGAGTTGTTAACACGGTCAAACATCCTTGCCAAAACGGTTTTGATATTTAGATCTGTAAAACACCTTAATAAAAATGACGTTATTAGATTAATAGAGTCTGGGGACCCAATAACGCCTGAACTGTTATGTTAGCTGCCTTCCTTAACGGCTAACGGTAGAGCGATAAAGCGGCAAGGATGCAAGATAGTTTGCGCTTATTTTTTATTAGAATGTTTGTTGCTGTGTGTTATCAACTTGCTGGGGGACGAGTTGTTAATACGATCAAACATCCTTGCCAAAACGGTTTTGATATTTAGATCTGTAAAACACCTTAATAAAAATGACGTTATTGGATTATAGAGTCTGGGGACCCAATAACGCCTGAACTGTTATGTTAGCTGCCTTCCTTAACGGCTAACGGTAGAGCGATAAAGCGGCAAGGATGCAAGATATTTTGCGCTTATTTTTTATTAGAATGTTTGTTGCTGTGTTATCAACTTGCTGGGGGACGAGTTGTTAATACGATCAAACATCCTTGCCAAAACAGTTAATGTTACTAACTTGCCATTGTTTGTAATTGTTGACTTAACTGGGCAATCTTTTGTTGTAAATAGGCTATTTCTGATACGATCGCGCCCTTGCTTTCAGTTTGGCGACTATCGTTACTTCTCACCCATTGATAAACCGTTTTAGCCGACACGCCATATTGTTTTGCTACGTCGGATAATAATCGATTATGGTTTTTGACCTCATTAATCACTTGTCTTTGTAAGTCGATTGGATACTGTCTTGCATTTGACATATTCATCAAATAATTTCCTTCCGATTTATCTATGTTTACCTGAGCGAGTTTCAACTTCATCCCACTGACTGCAACCGAGATGTGCTAAGAAAAAAATGTTTTGACGGCATTGTGCAATGACATTATTGACCATGACATTTATCGATATAATGCTACGTGTTACGGTTATTTTATTCATCGCTATCTCCTACAATTACAATGGACTGCTTAAAAAATAAACTACTACTTAGTAGGTACGTATTTCTTATATGGAAAGCTTGTGCCAACTTTGATAAATATTTTTAGTTGTTATTTATCAGTGCATTAACTATTACCTGTAGTTTTGTTATTTTTGCGTCGCCAACCAGATTGGTGCAATTGCACTAATGTGGTGAGCATGTGCTGCCGGCAACACATTACGGTTGTGATTGTCGTAGCGCAGTATGGATGACAAATATGGCAAAAAAAGGTCACCTTAATGACAAGATGAAGGCAAGGTTTTCACCGAATGAGTTGTTGCCAGTTGATGGTTTGAAAAACGTTAACAAAGTGAGGCTGCAGACATAGCTGCAAAAGTGATCAGAGTACTAAGCGCTTGGTAAATGAGCTTATGTGTGAAAAAGACTTATGTGTATAGCGACGCCGCCGACGTCCGTAAAATTGCACTAGATAGCGCAATTTCGTTGGACGACATGATATGTACGATTTAAATCAATGGTTTAGTGCATTAAAAATAATGTAGCTAGGCCCAAAAATGCAAATAAGCCAACGACATCGGTTACCGTCGTTAACACCATACCCCCCGCCAACGCAGGATCGATATTTAGCTTTTTTAACATTATGGGGATAGTGGCGCCAGCAAAGCCTGCTACCGTCATATTAATCAGCATGGCACTGCCAATTAATCCACCTAATGCGATGTCGTCTTTCCAAAGCCATACCGCAAAAAAGACCAATACAGACCACATTAAACCGTTCAATAATCCGATGCTTAATTCCTTACCAATTAACCAGCGTGAGTTACTTTGGCCAATATGCCCAAGTGCAATCCCGCGGATGACGAGTGCTAGGGTTTGATTACCCGCAACGCCTCCCATACTCGGTACAATGGTCATTAAAATTGCGATGGTGGCGAATTGCTCTAAGGTACCTTCAAACATGTTACTGACAGATGAGGCTAGTAATGCTGCAAATAGATTGATGGTTAGCCATAGAGAGCGTCTCAGAGTGCTTTTAAGCACAGGGCCAAAGGTATCTTCATCATCATCCATCCCTGCCATTCCCATCATTGAATGTTCGGCATCCTCGCGGATGACATCAATAACGTCATCGATAGTAATTCGACCAAGCAATTTTGCTTGGCTGTCGACGACTGGGGCAGATATCCAATCCATCCGTTCAAATTTTTGCGCCACATCTTTATCGGACATCTCTACAGGAATACTTTCTAATTCTGTGTCCATAATACTGCGGACCGTTACGCTTGGATCGCATGTGAGTAAATCAGCTAATCTTACTCCGCCTAAAACATGATCATGGCGATCCACAACATATAAAGTATCAGTCGTATCAGGTAAATTTCCCCGTTGACGTAAATAGCGTAATACCACTTCGATATTGACATCTGGTCTTAGGGTGACGGTATCAGTATTCATGATACTGCCGGCAGTATCATCTGGGTAACGCAATGCTTGCTCTACTCTATCCCGGTCTTGGCTTCGCATTGATTTGAGCACTTTCTTGTAAACATTATCGGGTAAACTGCGAAGAATATAGGCCATGTCATCTGTATCCATGCCTATTGTGGCCTGGGCAAGCTTCTCTGGTGTCATGCTGCTAATAAGTGAATCTTTAAGTTCTTCACCTAATTCGTCAAGAATTTCCCCAGCATATTGTTGGTCAATGAGTTGCCATAACACCTGACGATTTTTGGGCGGTGATGATTCGAGAATAAGGGCGACATCGTTAGGTGACATGGTATGTAGCATGTTACGGGCATGGACAAACAGACCACTGTCTAGTGCTTGAACGAGTTGATTGAGACGTTGTTCTGTTATCTCATTGTCTAGGTACTCTTTACCCATATATCTACTTCCTATTCGTCATACTTATATTATTCAGTATGTCATTATTCTGGGTTTCTCAGGTTGTACAGTTCAAGGCGTATAAATGCAGAAATAGCTGTCTTTACGTAAGACAATGAAATGCAGAAATAAAATACTTAAATGACTTCTGCGGTGAAATTCTGCAGCAGCCAATGCTGCTTTACATACTATAGACGTACCACGTCACGGAAACAGAGTTGCACTGGATCCGTTGCTAGAAGCGGTAATGTCTTTATCATGTTAAACGCTAACTCCCGCAGAATGAACTGATACTAATGAGATTGGTATCAACTGCGAGAGATAAACCTAAGGGCTAATATTTTTGAGGGACTGATGTCTACTGGTGATCATCAATGTCGTGACAGTTTGGTTAGTATGGCCTAGTCATTTAGAGGCCGCATAAAATAAGGATGACGGTGGCTTAAAGCATGAGTAACTTGCAGCTATTCACACATTACAGGCTATTTATAAATTCAATGCGATTAAAAAATTAACAAGATTCATCAAATTTAGCATTAATGAGATCGCACACTGCGTTTAATGCCACTTCAGCATCTGGGCCTTGAGCTGTCACCGTAATCATTTTACCGATACCACTTTCAAGCATTAATAGCCCAAGTACGCTAGCTGCGCTGGCGTTTTTTTCGCCTTGAGTTAAGGTGATGTTAGCATCAAAATCCGCCGCTAACATCGCGAGTTTTGTGGCGGCACGGGCGTGTAACCCCAATTTATTTGAAATGGTCACTTGGCGTTCAAGTTTGATCATTGACGCGATCCTATGCTCACTTAGTTATTAGTATCACTGATATTTAATTCTCTGTGGCGAGCATTAACTGTGTGTTTACTGCCTTGTCGAAATCGTTTTGCTAATTGATCTGCAATATATACCGAACGGTGCTGACCACCAGTACAACCAATCGCGATGGTAAGGTAACTGCGATTGTTACGTTCTAAATGCGGCATCCAAGTTTCAAATAGGTTTTCAATTTGCCAAATAAATTTATTAACTAATGGCTGACGACCTAAAAATTCTTGTACGGGCTCGTCTAAACCCGTAAATGGACGCAGTTCTATTTCCCAATGTGGGTTGGGTAAAAAGCGTACATCAAACATAAAATCTGCTTCTGTCGGCATGCCGTGTTTAAAGCCAAAAGATTCAAAGTTAATCACTAACTCTTTATCAACACTGCCTAATAATATTTGCCTAACTTGGTCGCTTAATTCGTAGATATTTAGCGCAGAAGTGTCGATATAGTGATCAACAATTTTTGCGATAGGCTCAAGTAAACGGCCTTCTAGTTTTATCGCTTCTTGCAGTGAAATATGATTTTTAGATAACGGGTGTAATCGACGTGTTTCGCTGTAACGTTTAAGCAATACTTTGTCATTGGAATTTAAAAAGAAACTGATAATTTCAGTGTCATTTTGAAGTAGTGCCAATTGGTCTTGAAGCACTTTACCTTGTTCTGCAATGTTACGAACATCAACGCTAATCGCAACCAAATCATTACTGCCTTTAAGCTGGGCTAATAATGTGCCAATGAGTGGTAAAGGCAAATTATCAACACAATAATATCCTAGGTCTTCTAATACTCTCAGGGCAACGGATTTCCCTGAGCCTGAACGTCCCGATACTATAACTAGTTTCATGCAGTAATAACCTGATAAAGTTCTGTTGCGTCGTGAGTTTTACGAAGCTGTTTCAATATTTGCTTATCGCTTAACTTTTGGGCCATGCTCGATAACGTGCCTAAATGTTGTTGGCACTGGTCTGCAGGGACTAACAAAGCAAATAAAAGATCCACGGGTTGCTTATCGATTGCATCAAAGGCAATGGCTTCTTCACATTTAATAAATATCGCGATAGGGTGATCGATGGTCGTTAATCTACCATGAGGTATCGCAATGCCATTTCCTATACCTGTGCTACCCATTTTCTCTCTCGCTAACAGGCTTTCAAAAACCTCTTGCGAAGACAGGGTTGGGTACTGGGCAGCGACTAAATTGCTGATGAGTTCCAGTACTTTTTTCTTACTGCCCGGTGTGGCACAGGTAGTGCATTCCGGCTGCAGAATGGTACAAAGTTCCATCGTTAGTGTTTTGTATTCTTCTCTTTGTGTTTAATTACCTGACGGTCGAGTTTATCGATCAGGGCGTCTATTGCAGCATACATATCAGTACTTTCTGACATTGCAAAAATTTCTGCGCCATTAATGTTGATTTTGGCTTCTGCTTTTTGTTGTAATTTTTCTACATTGAGCACAACGTGTACATTATGGATCTGATCGAAGTGTCGTTCAAGCTTTGAAAATTTACTGTGGATGTATTCACGTAAAGATTCTGTTATTTCGACATGACGTCCAGTCAGACTTATTTGCATAAAAAATCCTCCATTGCCTAGTAGGTTATAAACTCTTACGTTGGTTTGAGGGCGGGATCATCATTGCTTCACGGTATTTTGCTATCGTACGACGAGCAACGTTTATGCCCTGTTCTGCCAGAAGCTGAGCCATTTTACTGTCACTCAGTGGTTTTTTCTGGTTTTCTGCGGCAACCAGCTTTTTGATAAAAGCACGAATGGCCGTTGATGAGCATTCCCCGCCATCGTCAGTACTGACATGGCTAGAGAAGAAGTATTTTAGTTCAAATAAGCCACGAGGGGTGTGCATATATTTTTGTGTGGTGACTCGTGAAATGGTCGATTCATGCATTTCTACGGCTTCAGCGATATCATTGAGCACCATAGGCTTCATGGCTTCTTCGCCATATTCAAAAAAGCCTTGCTGAAATTGCACAATGCAATTTGCCACTTTAAGTAAAGTATCATTACGGCTTTCAATACTTTTAATAAACCATTTAGCCTCTTGCAGATGGCCTCGAATAAATTGACTATCCGACGGGTTTTTACTGCCTCTAGCCATGGCTGCATATTGCTGATTAACACCAATTTTAGGCATGTTGTCTGGGTTTAACTCTACTACCCAACGGCCATTTTTCTTTAATACTGTGACATCGGGAATCACGTATTCATCATCCATGGGGGTAATTAATAAGCCCGGACGAGGATTGAGTGTCTGGATTAGAGTGATTGCGTCACGTAACTCATTTTCTTTTAGTTTTGTTTTACGCATCAATAATCTGAAATCACGGCCAGCAATTAACTCTAAATAGCCTTTAATTAACAAACGGGCATTATCGATATGGGGTGTGTCGTTAGAGTATTGCGCTAATTGAATAAATAGGCATTCGCTTAAATCACGTGCTGCAACACCCACAGGATCAAAGTGTTGAACGCGTTTTAATACCGCCTCAACCTCATCGAGTTCCACATTTTCATCACCCATGGCTTCGAGAATATCTTCGGTACTTTGGGTTAGATAACCGCGTTCATCAATGGCATCAATAATGGCGGTGGCAATGGCGAGATCGGTGTCTGAAAATGGAGTGAGATTTTTTTGCCATTCTAAGTGTTCGTACAGACCTTCGGTGGTTTCACCTTGAAAGGGCATGTCGTCATCGCGCATGCTTGCACTGCCTGAACCTGACATAGGTGAGGCTGTGTATACTTCATCCCATGTGGTATCCATGGCTAAATCATCCATGGTTTCTTTGGTCATGGATTCTGTTATGTCGACGGTGGAAGTGTCTTTTTCGACATTAACAATACTGTTGTCACTAAAGTCTGTATCCGCTTGGTCGCGGTTTTCTTTTAAGGAGTCTTTTGCTTCAGAAAACTCATCTTCTATTTCAAGCAATGGATTTGAATCTAATGCTTGTTGGATTTCCTGCTGTAGCTCCAATGACGATAATTGCAGTAAGCGAATGGCTTGCTGCAATTGTGGGGTCATGGTTAAGTGTTGACCCATTTTAAGTTGGAGTGACGCTTTCATTTACCGCTTATCCCTAGATGATTTTCCATAAAAATGACAATCTCGAACTATAATGGATTGCCATAAACATCAATGACATTTAACGTTGTTTAGGTATCGTTCAATGAAATGAGTTAGCTAGACTAAAAGGCCAGTAAAGTAACTATAGCTTGAATTGTTCACCTAAGTACACAGCTCGAACTTGTTGATTACTTAATATCTCATCAGGTGTGCCTTCGGCAATTAAATTACCCTGGCTGACGATATAGGCTCGCTCACAAACGTCTAGCGTTTCACGTACGTTATGGTCGGTAATTAATACCCCTAAACCGCGATTTTTAAGTTGTTGGATGATTTTTTTAATGTCGATGACCGAAATAGGATCAACACCAGCAAAGGGCTCATCAAGCAAAATAAATTTTGGATTAGCAGCTAAAGCGCGCGCAATTTCAACTCGACGACGTTCACCACCCGATAACGACATACCTTGGCTGTCGCGTATGTGAGTAATGTGGAACTCTTCGAGTAGGTGCTCAAGCTGTTCAATACGTTGGTCTGTGCTGAGCTCTTTGCGAGTTTGCAGTACGGCCATTATGTTGTCGTAAACGGTGAGCTTGCGGAAAATACTGGCTTCTTGTGGTAAGTAACCTATACCTTTGCGGGCGCGCAAATGCATTGGATCGGCAGTAAGGTCGTCATCGTCAATCAATATTCGGCCTTTATCGCTTTTTACTAAGCCGACAACCATATAAAAGGTGGTGGTTTTACCTGCACCATTAGGGCCTAAAAGACCGACAATTTGGCCGGTTTTAACCGTTAAGCTCACATCTTTAACAACTTGACGAGCTTTATAGCTTTTAGCTAGATTTTCAGCGGTTAAGGTAATTTGGGTCATGGTTTGATCTGCTTGTTAACAGGAATTTCAGGGAGTTTTTGCTTTGGCGCTGACTCGTCTTGGAAATTCTCTGGTTGAATGATGGTGATTACCCGATCTTGTCCTGTACCAGTACTTTCGGCAATCAGCTCTTGAGCACTGATGTTGTACTTGATTTTATTACCGGTAACCTGGCTACCAGATTGATCCAATTTGGCGTTGCCAGTCAATGTGAGTGTAGTAGTGGCAAGGTCATAGCTAATTTCGTTAGCACTTGCGGTACCAATTTTACCGTCATCTAATTCTTGTGAAAATGTAGCTGGGGTGCCAGTAGCAATTAATCTCTTGCTGGTGGTGTTTTCAGGGGTAAACGCCCGTAACTGATCTGCATTGATATTAATCGTGCCTTGGACAATCGTTACCGGACCATTAAAAACAATTTGATTATTCTTAATGTCGGCAGACTGACTGACTGAAGCGATTTTCAATTCTTGTTTCAGATCCCCTTGTTTCGCTATGGCAGGCAAACTCAATATACAAAGTATGCTACTTAATAACATAACATTGGCGCGAGTGTGGAGACGATTAATGTGGCTCATATGTTCCTTCTACCTGGCTTAGTAGCGATAATTTTTGCGAATTCAAGTCAGCATGTAGGCCTAAACCTTGAATAATAAACCCTTTACCTTTGATGTACACCATCTCTTGTGAGGATCCTATCATAGTGGTTAAATCCACCGAAATAGCTTGGGTACTCAGTGACTGCAGGGGTTCTTCTATATCAATGGCATCAATAATAACATTATTTTCTAATGTGACTTTGCTGGTATTTTTATTCAATTGCCCACGGTCTGCACTTAATTGCCATTGTGCTTTACCGTTTTCAGGGTAAATGAGGTAAATAGGTTTGGTAAAGTGAGTGATGTCACTTGAGGCGTAATGCTCCATGTGTTCGGCGCTGACTCGACTTTCGACGAAACCTAGTTGGTTGAATTCTGTAGTGCGTAGGTTATCTGCAACAAAATCTGGGCGCTCAATACCGCGTATTTGTACCGCATCCATTTCACTGCGTTTTACTTGTGCTTGCCAGTACAATATAAAAGCAAGCCCAAAAAAAGCAATAATACCTAGCGTGACTCTACTCATATACTCATACCATGAGCACTGGCAAATTTATCTTGGCTTAATAGTAATAAATCGGTGAGTTCACGCAGTGCGCCGTGGCCACCATTGAGGGTGGTTGTCATATGGCACTGTTGTTTGACAAACGGATGACCATCACCGACACAAACGGCTAGTCCTACGGCTTTCATTACAGGTAGGTCTACCATGTCATCGCCAATGTAAGCCACTTCATCAGCAGTCACATTATAGAGCGACAATAATTGCTCAAAAGGCTCAAATTTATTATCAATACCTTGATAAATATGTGTTACACCTAATGCCGTCATGCGGTTTTCAACAATCTTGGATTTACGTCCTGTTATCACGGCAACATGGATACCACTGGTAAGCAAAGAACGCACACCATAACCGTCACGAGTATGGAACGCTTTGAGTTCTTCACCTGCATTACTGAGGTAAATACGTCCATCTGAAAATACTCCATCGACATCACAGATTAACAGTTTGATTTTTTGAGCTCGTTGCCAAATATCATTGCTGACAGGGCCGTAAAATCCTTGGTGAAACGAGGTTGATTCTGACATGATTAAATGACTCCAGCTTTAACCATATCGAGCATGTTTAATGCTCCGATCGGTTGATGTTTTTCATTAACGACAATCAGTCCGTTGATGCTCTTTTCATCCATGATTTGCAGTGCTTGTGCGGCTAAAATCCCCGCAGGGCAGGTAACACAATTTTCGGTCATAACCTGGGCAATAGGAGTGATTCGAAGATTCACGTCTGCATCGATAACCCGGCGTAAATCACCATCGGTAAAAATGCCCACAAGTTTATTGGCATGGTCGACTACTGCCGTCATGCCAAGGCCCTTTTTAGATATTTCATAAAGTGCCTCAGTAATACAAATATCATCATTGACGATCGGTAAATCATCGTCTTTATGCATGACATCGTCGACTTTTAGAAGTAATTTTCTTCCAAGAGAGCCACCAGGGTGTGATAAGGCAAAGTCATCACGAGTAAAACCTTTTGCTTGTAATAAAGCAATGGCTAATGCATCGCCCATAGCAAGTGTTGCAGTGGTGCTGGAAGTGGGTGCTAATCCTAATGGACATGCTTCTTCTTGCACTTGAATGCATAAATGGATTTTGGATAAACGCGCCATATTGGAGTCTGGTTTACCGGTCACCGCAATCACTGGTACACCCATACGTTGGATAACAGGCATTAATGTCAGTATTTCGCTTGATTCACCAGAGTTGGAAATGGCGAGTACAATGTCATTTTTGGCTAATGCGCCCAAATCACCATGACTGGCTTCACCAGGGTGAACAAAAAATGCCGGTGTGCCGGTACTGGCAAAGGTCGCGGATATTTTGTTACCAATATGACCTGATTTGCCCATCCCCATGACAATCACTTTACCTTTACACTGCATGATCAATTGACATGCTTGGTCAAACTCAACCGAGTCTACATATTGATATAAATTATCTAAGGCAGCTTTTTCTATATCAATGACTTTACGACCCCATTGACGAAATTGAGTGTGATTTACCATACGACTCTCTCTGTTAGCTTAATACTTTACCTTCATGCTCCAATCTAATGCGACTGAAAGACAACAATTTGGTACGCAATAAAGGTGATTAATAATAGTGCGCCATGCCAGCGAGTAAGTTGTTGCTTAGCGCCACTGGATAATACTAAAACGGCTAATGCTGCACTGGTGCCTAATACCATATAGAAGTCTCTTCCACTGGCTGAAGCATCTATTTCACCAGGGGAGATCAATCCTGGTAGTGCCAGTACCGCAAGAATGTTAAATAAGTTAGACCCAACAATGTTACCAATGACAAGGTCGTGTTCTTTTTTTAATACTCCAGCAATACAGGCCGCTAATTCTGGTAGGCTGGTTCCTACTGCGATAATGGTTAAGCCAATCACAAGATCTGACAACCCATAAAACGTTGCAATACCTACAGCGCCATCGACCATCCAACTTGCTGATAGGGGGAGCAATATAATACCGACGACCAGCCAAATGATAGCATGAAAGGTTGGCACATTTTTAGGGATCTCAGATTCAAGTTTATCATCTAAGCTGTCTGGGGTTTTGTCATGAGTAGCTTGCCAAATGAAATATCCCATCAACAACAAAAGTAATGCAATAAGCATGATACCTTCTGTTTGTGTCAACACATTATCATGCAAGGTGTAACCGGCAAATACCGTAGCAGCAAGCATGATAGGTATTTCGCGTTTTAAGGTCTTCGAATCTAAGCTAATGGCACCTAGTAAGGCTGTTAATCCTAAAATTAAGGTAATGTTAGCAATGTTTGAGCCCAATACGTTACCAATGGCGGTATCACGCATGCCATCCATTGATGCGGTGGCCGCAACAAACATTTCAGGTGCAGAGCTACCCATAGCAACAATGGTGAGTCCAATTAACATCGGAGGTAAGCCTAAGTTGCGGGCAAATGCCGCCGCCCCATAGACAAATCTATCCGCACTCCAAACTAAAACAGCAAGGCCAACAACTAACATTAGGATATTAACTAGCATGTGATTCCGATAGTAGTATTTAATTAACGACTATTTTCGCTGGATTTCTATCAAATTGAAAGCATTGCACAGTAATTGCTCTGGTAATGAAGCGTGTTGATATGGATATAGTTGTCGCTTAATCGACAATTACAGTACAATTTACTCTTCAACTTAAAGCAAGGAAGGCTGTTATCTCCTCAACGCCAATGTCTGATATGAGCAAATCAAGTAATAAACCTTTGGTCGAAGTTAACCATTTAGCATTTAGCCATGGTTCACACGTGATTTATGAAGATATTTCTTTATCGATTCTCAAAGGTAAAGTAACCGCTATCATGGGGCCCAGCGGTATCGGTAAAACCACCCTATTGAAATTGATTGGCGGACAGTTAACCCCCAACAGTGGGCAAGTTTTATTCGATGGCCATGATATACATAAGCTTAAACGCAAAGATCTGTTTGAATTGCGTAAGCGCATGAGTATGCTATTTCAAAGTGGTGCAATGTTTACTGACCTTAATGTTTTCGATAATGTCGCGTTTGCATTAAGAGAGCATTCTGGATTACCTGAAGAGATTATCCGCTCCATTGTATTGATGAAACTTCAAGCTGTCGGACTTCGCGGTGCCGCGTATATGATGCCTAATGAGTTATCTGGTGGTATGCAGCGTCGAGCCGCATTGGCGCGAGCGATTGCACTTGAACCTGAGATGGTGCTGTACGATGAGCCCTTTGCCGGACAAGATCCTATTTCAATGGGCATGCTAGTAAAACTTATTCGTGAGTTGTCGGATTCATTAAAACTCACTTCAGTAGTGGTTTCTCATGATGTAGATGAAGTATTAGGTATTGCAGATTATGTCTATGTGATAGCCGATAAAAAAGTCATTGCACATGGAACACCAGAGCAATTACGTCAATCTGACAATCCACAATTGGTCCAGTTTATCAAAGGTGCGCCAGATGGCCCTGTGCCATTCCATTATCCTGCAGAGGATTATCAAGAGGAGCTACTTCGTGGGCGTAATTGATTATATTGCCGACACCGGCAAATATGCACTGAGATTGGTGCAGGGTTATGGTCGAGCGGGCATCATGTTATGGCGCGCAATTGCGCATTTTCCTAACATCAAAAAAGGCACCCCATTACTGATTAAGCAAGTTTATGTGCTTGGTGTTCGTTCAATGGTCATCATTTTAGTGTCCGGTTTGTTTATTGGCATGGTATTGGCTCTGCAGGGATATAATATTTTAGTTGGGTTTGGCACTGAAGAAAGCTTAGGCCCAATGGTAGCGTTAAGCTTATTACGCGAACTTGGGCCTGTCGTTGCTGCATTATTATTTGCCGGACGAGCAGGTTCTGCGTTAACCGCCGAAATAGGCTTAATGAAATCGACAGAGCAATTGTCGAGTTTAGAGATGATGGCGATAGACCCATTAAGGCAAATCATCGCACCGCGTTTTTGGGCGGGTGTCATTAGCATGCCATTACTGGCGTTAATGTTTAGTCTTGTGGGTATTTTAGGTGGGCACTTAGTCGGTGTTGAATGGAAGGGCATTGATAGTGGTGCGTTTTGGTCTATTCTTCAAGCATCGGTTGAGTGGCGACAAGATATTGTTAACTGTTTGATAAAAAGTGCTATTTTTGGTGTGGTGGTGACATGGATAGCCTTGTACCGAGGTTATGAAGTTCAACCCAATCCAGAAGGCATCAGTCGTGCGACAACCTCAACGGTTGTGCAGGCAAGCTTAGCTGTTTTAGCGCTGGACTTTTTGCTTACGGCAATCATGTTTGGAAATTAAGATTTTTTCATTGTTTAGATTAATTTAAGTGGTTTAATAGTATGTTGACACGGAAAATAGAGTTATTAGTAGGTGTATTTTTATTGTCAGGTTTGTTGGCATTTTGCGTATTAGTATTCAACGTTGCTAATGTGAAAGTAAAATCCAATGCCCAGACTTATACCTTGGTGGCTGAGTTTAATAATATCGGTGGCCTAAAAGTACGTTCGCCGGTAAAAGTTGGCGGAGTCGTTGTCGGACGCGTGACTGATGTTACCCTTGATAGCCATAAATTAGTGCCTGTTGTGACGTTAACAATGGATAAGCGCTTTGATAAATTCCCCGAAACCAGCAGTTTGGCCATTTTGACTTCAGGGTTACTTGGGGAGCAGTTTATTGGTCTAACACCTGGATTTATGGACGATGATATTTCGATGCTTGCCGATGGCGATAAAGTACATGACACTCGTGGTGCATTGATTTTAGAAGATTTAATTGGTCAGCTGTTATACAGCATGTCATCTAAAGATAAATAGGATCCCTATTATGAAAACGTTTTTTAGTCGTGTTATAGCTTTATGCCTAGTGGGCAGCGCTGTTATCAGCCAAGGTGCTACGGCTGCTAATGATGAGGTGAATACTAGTGATCCTTATGAGATGATCAAACAAGTAGCCAATATGACCTTTGATCGGTTTAAATCAGATAAAGAATTAATTAATGCCGATTTAAGTCATTTAAAAGTGATTGTACGTGAAGAGCTTATGCCTTACGTCGATTATAAATACGCTGCGTATAAAGTCATGGGGCAGTATTTAAGTGATACCACCGTAGATCAACGTAATCGTTTTGTTGAGGCTTTCGAAGGCTATTTAGTCGCAACTTATGCTCAAGCATTAACAGAATATACCGACCAAAAAGTGGCCTTTGATCCGCCGAGTGATTTTAGCGACGAAAAAATAGTTGAAGTGAACGTGCAGATTATCGAAAAAGGTCGTCCACCGATTAAAATTCAATTTAAAGCGCGTCGTCTGAAAGACAACACTTGGAAAGCATTTGATTTAGTGGCGGAAGGGGTGAGTTTACTCGCCTCTAAACAGTCTGAAATTTCAAATTTAATCCGTCAGCAAGGTATTGAAGCGGTGATTACAATGTTGAATGATAAAACCCAACAGAATATTGATCGCCAACCAGCAAAAGAAGCAGCCGCTGCGTGATTACCTTTAATCAACAAGAGCAACGTTGCATTGTCAGCGGTCGGTTAACACAAGATGATGTAAAACAATTGTGGCCTAAACGCCATGAATTGTTTACTGCATCTACTCAAGTGGTAGACTTATCAGCATTGGAATACGTCGACAGTGCAGGTGTTGCATTGTTATTAGCGTTTATCAAACTACATGCTTCAAGTAGCCAAGAAACAAGTGTGTCACGTCAATTGGTTAATCCAAGTGATCAGCTCAAGAAAATGATTGAGCTTTATGATTTAGACGCTTTTTTCAGCCAAATATAGTCTCAAATAGTAAAGGTAATTGATTTCATGGAATGCAAGGTTATTGAACAGATTTTAACAGAGGCGTTGTCGCTAACAGAAGCACATGTGACCTCTGATGGCAGCCATTACAAAGTGGTCGCCGTGGGTGAATGCTTCGAAGGCATGAGTCGTGTAAAACAGCAGCAGGCGATTTATACTCCTTTAGCTGAGCAAATTGCCAGTGGTGAATTGCACGCGTTAACGATTAAAACTTTTACGCCTACCCAGTGGAAGCGTGAAAAACTTTTCAATATGTAACAACTGAGACTCACAGTGGATAAATTAACTATTAAAGCCAGCAAACCTTTAGCTGGCGAAGTCGTGATCTCTGGTGCAAAAAACGCAGCATTGCCAATTTTAATGGCTGGCGTATTAGCTGAAACAGATTTTATTGTCTCAAATGTGCCTAACTTACGTGACGTGATCACCAGCTGTGAACTACTACGCTGTTTAGGTGCAGAGGTTGAAGACTTAGGCGGTAGCCGCATTCGTATTTCAACCACCAATTTAAATGAATACTGCGCCCCTTATGATTTAGTCAAAACAATGCGCGCTTCTATTCTTATTTTAGGTCCATTGCTTGCCCGTTATGGTACTGCAGATGTTTCTTTGCCTGGCGGTTGTGCTATTGGCGCACGTCCGGTGAATCTGCATTTACATGGTTTAGAGTTAATGGGAGCTAAGATTGAAGTCAAAGAAGGCTACATCAAAGCGCGCGTAGATGGCCGTTTAAAAGGCGCACATATCTTTATGGATATGGTCAGTGTCGGCGCAACTGAAAACTTGCTTATGGCCGCTGCGTTAGCGGATGGCACCACAGTGATTGAAAATGCTGCCCGTGAGCCTGAAGTCACTGATTTAGCACATTGCTTAATTGCTATGGGTGCAAAGATTACTGGTGTAGGCACTGCGACCTTAAAGATTGAAGGGGTTGAGCGTTTATCGGGTTGCGAATATCGTGTTATGCCTGATCGCATCGAGACCGGTTCCTTCCTGGTTGCCGCAGCTGTAACACGTGGCAAAATTCGCTGTGTATCTGCAGACCCTAGTGCATTAGAAGCGGTATTATCAAAGCTTGAAGATGCCGGTGCTGAGATCACGACCGGCGAGGACTGGATTGAGCTTGATATGAAAGGCCAACGTCCAAAATCAGTCAATATTAAAACTGCACCTTATCCTGCGTTTCCAACCGATATGCAAGCGCAATTTTGTGTGTTGAATGCTCTTGCTGAAGGCACTGGCCGTGTTACAGAGACGATTTTCGAGAATCGTTTTATGCATGTACCAGAGCTGAGCCGCATGGGTGCTAATCTAGAGCTTGAAGGCAACACTTGCATTATTCATGGTATTGAACGGTTAAATGGCGCCCAAGTTATGGCGACAGATTTACGTGCATCTGCCAGCTTAGTCATTGCAGGCTTAATGGCTGAAGGAACGACAACAGTAGATCGTATCTACCATTTAGATCGTGGTTACGAGCACATTGAAGCTAAGTTCCAAGGCTTGGGTGCTGAAGTCGTCCGGGTTAAATAACTGGTGTGAAATAGCTGGTGTGAAATAGATCAAGTGCAGTCGTCATAAACATTACTGCTGACGCATAAAAAAAACCATTCATTTGAATGGTTTTTTTGTCGAAATACATTGTGAATATTTGCGTCTGCTACTCTGCTGCAGTGATCTTTTCTGAAATAATCACCGGTAGTGTTTGCTTTTTACCTTCACGAATAATGGTCATGTTGACTTTAGTACCCGGGGTAGTTTCTGCAATTCTGTCCATTAACATTTCAACACCTGGAACATCTTCGTCATTATATTGAGTAATAACATCTCTAGGAGATAAACGTGCACGTGCTGCTGGTCCGCCAGGATCAATACCTGTAACCAACACACCTTTTAAATCAGGTAAGTTGAGTATCTGGGCCATTACGGGATTAAGTGGTTCACCAGAAATGCCTAATGCACCGCGGATAACTCGACCATGCTTAATCAATTTGTCCATGATACTGTGAGCTAACTTTATCGGAATCGCGAAACTAATCCCATTACCCCCATTATCACCACCCACTTGGAATGCGGCAGTATTGATACCAATTAATTCACCACTGGTGTCGATTAATGCTCCACCAGAATTGCCAGCATTAATGGCGGCATCAGTTTGTAGGAAGTCTAAGTAACCTGAACTTAAGCCGTTACGTCCTGTTGCACTAATAATCCCTTGGGTAATGGTTTGGCCAATATTATAAGGATTGCCAATGGCCAATACCACATCGCCTACTTGGGCGAGCTTATTAAGATTAATCGGTACGATAGGTAAAGTGTCACCTTCAATTTTGAGTACTGCTAAATCAGTTTCGGGATCAGAACCAACCACTTCGGCGGTAAATTTACGCCCATCTTGCAGCGCAATCACAATCTCATCGGCTTTTTTTATCACATGGTAATTGGTTAATACGTAACCTTCTTTACTCATTATTACTCCAGAGCCGAGACCTTGAAGTGAACTTGAATTGAGTGGGTTATGTTGATCAATACTAAGGCTATAAATATTAGCAACGGCAGGGGCTGCACGGCGGACCGCTTTAGCAAAAGATAATTCTGAGCCATTATTGCTGACATTCGTTAAGCTATGGTTGAGCGAGGAGTTTTGGAGCAAGGAGGTTATGGCTAAAAAAACTGCTGCCATGATCAGACCAAATACCACAGCTTTAGTTATATAGATGCAAGTGTCTTTTAGGTTCATGGCATGAATAATTGTTAAAAAAAATGGCTGTTATATTAACATAGCTCAAAAAATTAAGCATCGACCAAACGGTTGTCGATGCTTAATTCCTTAACTGAAGTCACACTCAATAAACTCATGGTTGTTATCGAGTGCGATTCTAGTGGTTTGACAATATTAACGTAAAACTAGGTAGAGCAAGTTGTTGTCACGTAATATTTTTAGCGCTACAGAGCTTTGATTGTCTTTCAACATTTCTTTTAATGTTTTAAGACTGGTCACTTTGTTGCGGTTAAGTCCCACAATTAAGTCTCCTTTTTGCAAACCGCTCATTGCAGCTGGTGAGCCTTGAGCAATCTCAGTGATCTGGATGCCTTTCTTGCTGTCTTCTAACGTTGCGCCTTGTAACATAGGGTGGACGTTACCCGCTTCAGCTTCGACTTTATCCGCTTCGCCTAAGGTCGCTTTGATGGTCTTTTTATCACCGTCACGAATAATCCCAAACTCTACTTCAGCACCAGCGCCCATAGTGGCAACTTTTGCGCGCAGTTCTTGGAAAGTCTTAATGCTGCGGCCATTCAGGCTGGTAATAATGTCACCCGCTTTTAGTCCGGCTTTGTCAGCTGAACTTTTTGGCATAACTTCATTCACAAAGCCACCATGCTGAGTGTCTAAACCAAAGGCTTTAGCAAGTTCATTGTCAAGGTCTCGTCCTGATACTCCCAGTACGCCACGTCTTACTTCACCGTGTTCAATAATTTGATCAACAAGGTTATTAACCATATTGGCAGGAATCGCGAAACCAATACCGACGTTACCACCATTAGGGGCCACGATTGCGGTGTTAATTCCGATGAGTTCACCTTTTAAGTTAACTAATGCGCCGCCCGAGTTACCACTATTTATAGCGGCATCGGTTTGGATAAAGTTTTCTAGCATTTCAATGCCTAAACCACTGCGGCCTAGCGCGCTGACTATCCCTGACGTGACGGTTTGTCCAAGACCAAATGGGTTACCAATGGCCACAGCAAAATCACCGACGCGAATTTCGTCAGAATCAGTTTGTTTAATAGCAATTAAGTTTTTTGCTTCAATTTGAAGCAGGGCAATGTCTGATTCTTTATCTGCACCGATTAGCTTAGCTGTAACTTCACGACCGTCGTGTAAGCCGATTTGAATGTCGTCAGCGCCATTGATGACATGGTTATTGGTTATGATGTAGCCTTTGTCGGCATCAATAATAACCCCTGAACCTAAACCTCTAAAAGGACGTTCCTGAACTTGTTCTTGTGGTGCATTTGGACCGAAGAAGTAACGAAACACATCTGGTACGCGTTGCTTGGAAACTTGGGTACCCGATACTGCTACCGACACAACAGCTGGCGTTGTCCGTTCTAACATTGGCGCTAAGCTAGGAATGGCTTGCCCGTCGACAGCTTGTGGAATGGCAGCAAATGATAGCGTGGGTGTCATGGCTAACGATGCAGTTAATAACGCGGCAGAAAGTAAGCTTAATTTGGTTTTCATCTATGGATAGCTCCTGTATGCATTCAAGCTTGATAACATAAAATATGTGGCTTGATGGCATGATTTCAAAGTTAAATATCGTTAATCATTTTTGTTAGTGTGTAGTCGTGAGCTTGTTTAATGATGTTCTACAATGGCGAGCAAGTCAGCACAACGATAAGCAAACAATTAACAAATTTACGTTAATCAATCAGAGTAACGATCATCGTGTTAGTTCCATTTTTATTAACAAAGGTTAATTTGATCCGTTGAAGCCATTACTCGTATTTATTATTTAATGTTATTATTCGCAGCAATTATTTGATGCAAGAGAGTCGTAATCGTGTCGCAGTTAACCCCTTGGCAGCATTATCAGCAAGACCTTACCCGAGATGATTTTTCACATGATGCCGCACAAGAACAAGCGGTTAAGTCACTACAGCGAGTCTATGATGAATTGATTGTCGCTGCTAAACCGGCATCTGGCGTCAGTAAATTGTTTAGCGCAATAGGGATTAAGTCTACACCTCCACCAGTAAAAGGTTTGTATCTTTGGGGTGGGGTTGGCCGGGGTAAAACCTATCTAATGGACACCTTTTTTGATGCCTTGCCTACAGAGCTAAAATTACGCGCTCATTTCCATCGATTCATGCATCAAATTCATCATGACTTAGGTGAACTAAAAGGCGTACAAGATCCTCTGCTTACTATCGCTAAAAAGATGGCGTCACAATATCAAATCATCTGTTTCGATGAATTCTTTGTGTCAGATATCACCGATGCCATGCTGTTAGGGACGTTATTTCAAGCATTATTTAAAGAAGGGGTTGCACTCGTGGCCACCTCAAACATCATTCCTGATGAATTATATAAAAATGGCTTACAACGGGTGCGTTTTTTACCTGCCATTGCCTTGATTAATCAGCACTGTGAAATCTTAAATGTCGATTCTGGAATTGATTACCGTTTGCGAACTTTAGAGCAGGCGGAGATTTATCATTATCCCCTCGATGAACAAGCTGACATCAATCTAATACATTATTTTGACCAACTGGCACCGGAATCTGAAAAGCTTACCACTTCTATAGAAGTTGATGGGCGTGCAATTCGTATTCGTCAACAGTCACAAGGAGTACTATTAATAAACTTCCGTGATTTATGTGATGGGCCTCGCTCGCAACGTGACTACATGGAAATGGCTTGCCTCTATCATACCGTGCTGGTGAGTGGTTTAGAGCAAATGGGATCGCAGCAAACGGGTGATGATATTGCCAGACGCTTCTTAGCCATGGTCGATGAATTCTACGAAAGAAATGTCAAATTGATTATTTCAGCCCAAGTCGAATTGGAACATATTTATACCGATGGCCAGCTAAATTTTGAGTTCAGACGCTGTCGTTCAAGGCTGATTGAAATGCAATCAAGAGAGTATCTGGCGCTGGAACATTTACCTTAAGCCTGCAAACGGTACTTTTTGAAAACTCGGGCATATTTTGTTCAGCACTCATTGAGTAGTTTATTTGAAATATTATCAGAAAGCAGGTGATCTTTGCTGTGGCTTTGCGTATAATCTGCGACCTGCCCGCGTTAATCCGCCAATTTGGGCGGAAGTTGTAAGCCAATATTCATGTTCGAAGGGGCAAGAATCGGTAATTTTGTGTTGATTGCAACCTGCAGTCAGCATGTGAGACAGAAAATTAACTTTGGGTTTTTGTAATAATGAAGACTTTTACTGCTACACCAGAAACTGTAACTCGTGACTGGTTTGTTGTTGACGCTGAAGGCAAAACTTTAGGCCGTATCGCAACTGAAATCGCAACTCGCTTACGTGGCAAGCATAAGCCAGAATACACTCCACACGTTGACACTGGTGATTATATCATCGTTATCAATGCTGAAAAAGTGACTGTAACTGGTAATAAAGCTGCTGGTAAGATTTACTACTCTCATTCAGGCTTCATTGGTGGCATTAAGCAAATCAGCTTTGAGAAGCTTCAAGCTCATAAGCCTGAAATGATCATCGAGAAAGCAGTTAAGGGTATGTTACCAAAAGGTCCTTTGGGCCGTGCCATGTTCCGTAAGCTTAAAGTTTACGCTGGCACAGAACATAACCACGCTGCACAACAACCACAAGTTCTTGATATCTAAACGGGAGGAGTAAGCAAATGTCTGCAACTCAGTACTACGGCACTGGCCGTCGCAAAACATCTACAGCTCGCGTTTTCGCTAAAGCAGGTAGTGGCAATATCGTTGTAAACCAACGTCCTTTGGATGTATATTTTGGTCGTGAAACTGCTCGTATGGTTGTTCGTCAACCATTAGAATTAGTTGAAATGACTGATAAGTTAGACATCTATGTAACTGTAAAGGGCGGTGGTACTACTGGCCAAGCTGGTGCAATTCGTCACGGTATTACCCGTGCATTATTGCAACTAGATGAAGCTTTACGTCCTACTCTACGTAGCGCTGGTTTTGTTACCCGTGATGCACGTAAAGTTGAACGTAAGAAAGTTGGTCTACGTAAAGCACGTCGTAAGCCACAGTTCTCTAAGCGTTAATTCGTTTTTTGGATTCAAAAAACCCAGCATTTGCTGGGTTTTTTATTGTCTAAAATTTATCGTGTAAAATGTGCTGTGTGGGTTAATGATGTTGTATAGCATCAATGTGAATAGGCCAGAAACATCGGCTGAAAGGTACATAGCCTGAACTTGAGATAACAAACGCCTCGCAATCAGTCCTTTGTCTTGCTAACTGCGTTATTCTTTATACAAGCAGACTTACAATAGGCCAGCTATTGACGCGTCAATTTGCCTTGTTAGTAAAATAAATGACAAGTTTGATAGTGGCTAATGACTAAGCTTTAATTTTTATAATGATGTAACCTCATTTATATGCCGAGTTGAGGTTACATAATTAATGGAATTGGTATCCGTTAAAAAGAGGCTAAAACATGAATTTACCATTGTTAATGACCGCATTTGGCTTAGTTTTAATTATTGAAGGGCTTGGTCCGTTACTTTTTCCTAACAAGTGGCAAAAATATTTATTAGAGCTTTCTACACAAAAGCAAAATGTTCTCAGACGCTTAGGTGGATGTTTAGTTACTGCAGGAATTGTTTTATTGATCATTTTTCAATAAAACACTTGCCTATAACCCCCTAAAATCTGTTAAAATTCTATTTTATACCACAAGACGTTGCAGCTAATAATGGGCAAAAATGTAGTCGTACTCGGCACTCAATGGGGTGACGAAGGCAAAGGTAAGATTGTCGACCTTTTAACAGAACAGGCAAAATACGTAGTTCGTTACCAAGGCGGTCATAATGCCGGTCATACTTTGGTAATTGATGGTGAAAAAACCGTTCTTCATCTTATTCCGTCAGGCATTTTACGTGATAACGTAAAATGTATTATCGGTAATGGTGTGGTTGTTGCTCCTGATGCGTTGATGAAAGAAATCAACATGCTAAAAGGACGCGGCGTACCTGTCGAAGAGCGTTTATTAATTTCTGAAGCATGTCCGCTTATCCTTCCATTCCATTGTGCATTGGATGTTGCTCGCGAGAAAGCTCGCGGTAATAAAGCCATTGGTACAACTGGTCGTGGTATTGGTCCTGCATATGAAGACAAAGTTTCTCGTCGCGGTTTACGCATCGGTGATTTGTTTAATGCAGAACTTTTTGCGACTAAGTTACAAGAAGTGATGAAATATCATAACTTCATGCTAACTGAGTACTACAAAGTTGAAGCCGTTGATTACCAGCAAACACTTGATGATGCATTAGCGATTGCTGATTATCTAAAAAGCATGTGTACTGATGTTAGCGAAATGCTTGATGTTGCGCGTAAAGCGGGTGAGCCAATTCTTTTTGAAGGCGCTCAAGGCACATTATTGGATATCGACCACGGTACTTATCCATTTGTGACTTCATCAAACACGACAGCTGGTGGTGTTGCGACCGGTTCAGGTTTTGGTCCTCGTCATTTAGACTATGTTTTAGGCATCATGAAAGCTTATACGACTCGCGTCGGTGCTGGTCCTTTTCCAACAGAATTAGCCAATGAAATTGGTGATTATATTGGTGAGAAAGGCCAAGAGTTTGGTGCAACAACTGGTCGTAAGCGTCGTCCAGGTTGGTTAGATGCTGTGGCAATGCGCCGCGCAGTTCAAATCAACAGTGTTAGTGGTTTTTGTTTAACTAAATTAGACGTTTTAGACGGCCTAAAAGAAGTTAAAATTTGTGTTGGCTATCAATATGCTGATGGAACAGTTTCAAAGGTTACGCCTTTGGCTGCTGAAGGTTATGATTTAGTTACCCCAATATACGAAACCATGCCTGGTTGGAGTGAAACCACTTTTGGTGCCACAACAATCGAGCAATTGCCTCCAGCGGCAATAAATTATATCAAGCGTATCGAAGAGTTATTAGAAACGCCTATTGATATTATCTCTACGGGGCCGGACAGAAATGAAACCATGATTTTGGTGAGTCCGTTCAAGTAAACCAAAAAGGCCGCGATAAGCGGCCTTTTTAATGGATGCTATTAACGGTTGTAACAGTTTCTATTCAAGAAATACGCTATACTGCCGATGGATAAGTCATGAAAGTGCCATTGAGAATCCTTATGTTGCGTATCTGTTTATTGTTGTTGAGTGTGGTTTCGATCAATGTATTTGCGGTGACAGAAGCCGTCGATATCTATAGCGATCAACAATTGATTTCGCTCATCCGCTCAAATCAATATTTACAACGCGTAAAAGCAGACGACTGTCAGCTGGTTCAAGACATTGAAGCCCGTGCTGAAGTATTACAGCAACCCATGTACCAATTTTTATGGGCTGAAATGCTTAATAACGGTGTTTGTGTCAAGGCTCATCCTTCTCGCGGCATGGCGCTGCTGCAAACCTCTGCTGAGCAGGGTAGCGCTGAAGCGATGGTAAAATTGGCAGATTATTATTATCGCGGTAAACTAGTGGTTAAAGATCCCAATCGTGCAGTGCAATATGTATTGCCTGCGGCAGCTAATGGGGATTTAACCGCAAGAATGACACTGGTTCATTTATTTGGTGAAGGCTACGGAAGTCCTGCCGATTATGAACTGGGCTATCATTGGTTATATAACAGTATATTTGATGACGACGCCCAACAGAAAAAGGCCTCGTCTTTACTGCAGATGCTCGCTGCAAAAATGCCCGCCAGTATTGTGGCCAGGGCACAGCAGCCTCAGCTGTACACACGTTAAAGGCTCCAAAATATGGAGCGAATTATTTGGAAATTGAATGATCAACGATCCTCATTTTGAGAGAGAACAAGACAAGTACGACAATCCTATTCCTAGCCGTGAGTATATTTTAGAATACTTGCGCGCCCAAAAGTCTCCTGTTTCCCGCGATAAAATAGCTGAAGCATTATCCATTACAGATGAAGTGCCATTAGAAGCCCTCCGCCGTCGTTTACGTGCAATGGAGCGTGATGGCCAGCTAGTCTTTACCCGCGGACAAAGCTATGGCTTACCTGAACGGATGGATTTATTGTCTGGTACCGTTTTAGGCCATCGCGATGGATTCGGCTTTTTTAAGCCAGATGAAGGCGGTGACGATTTATTTATTAATAATCGCGATATGCTGATGTATTTCCATGGCGATAAAGTGCTTGCTCAAAAAGCAGGTACTGATCGTCGTGGTCGTCGCGAAGCACGAATTGTGCGCTTAGTTCATGAGCGAACAGCTGCATTAGTTGGCCGTTATCACGTCGACGGCGGCATGGGTTTTGTTATTGCTGATGACAGACGCATCACCCAAGAAATATTAATTGCCAGCGAAGATACACTAGGCGCGCGCGCCGGTGATGTTGTCGTGGTTGAGTTAACCCGTCGCCCTGGTCGTTTTGTTAAAGCGGCAGCGAAAGTGACCGAAGTCTTGGGTAAGACAATGGCACCGGGTATGGAAATTGAAATTGCGTTACGTAATTATGATTTACCACATACTTGGTCAGCGATTATTGAGAAAAAACTCAAACGTATTCCTGACGAAGTCACCGAAGAAGATAAATTAGGTCGCGTCGATTTACGTCATTTACCGTTAGTCACTATTGATGGCGAAGATGCCCGTGATTTTGATGACGCGGTGTATGCTGAAGCAAAACCAAGTGGTGGCTGGCGTTTATGGGTAGCAATTGCTGATGTGAGTCATTATGTACGCACTGATTCAGCATTAGATACTGAAGCGCGCTCACGTGGTAACTCGGTATATTTCCCATCGCAAGTTATCCCAATGTTGCCTGAGAAAATATCTAATGGCTTGTGTTCATTAAAGCCAAAAGTCGACCGTTTATGTATGGTTGCTGAAATGACCATTTCTGCAGCGGGTAAGTTATCGGGTACTAAGTTTTATCCCGCGGTAATGCACTCTCATGCACGTTTTACCTACACCCAAGTTGCCGACATGCTAGAAGGTGGTGCAATTGCCCCTGAGCATGAAGCATTATTCCCGCATTTATTGTGTTTGCAGTCGTTATATATGATCTTAGATGAGCGCCGTGCAGAGCGTGGGGCGATTGCTTTTGAAACGCTAGAAACGCAATTCATTTTTAATGAACAACGTAAAATTGATAAAATTGTCCCTAGAGGTCGCAATCAAGCGCATAAAATCATTGAAGAATGTATGATTTTAGCCAACGTGGCGTCGGCGAAATTTGTTAAAAAGCACAAAGGTGAAGTGCTATATCGTGTTCACGAAGCACCATCAGAGCAAAAACTGGCTAATTTTAAAGAGTTTCTTGCTGAGCGTGGTTTAAGCATGGATGGCGGATTAGAGCCGACCCCGACTGACTATCAAAATCTGATGTTAAAAATTGCTGACCGTCCTGACTTTGAGTTAATTCAGGTGATGTTATTGCGCTCAATGCGCCAGGCCGTTTACAGCCCAGACAACGAAGGTCACTTTGGTTTGGCATTAGAAGCTTATTCGCATTTTACGTCGCCAATTCGTCGTTATCCTGACTTAGTTTTGCATCGAGTGATTAAATATTTACTCGCAAAAGAGCAGGACAATGTTAACGATAAATGGACTCAAGATGGTGGTTATCTCTACCAGATTGAAGAGTTAGATGCATTAGGTGAAGAATGTTCCACCACTGAGCGTCGTGCAGATGAAGCAACTCGTGATGTGAGTGATTGGCTTAAATGTGAATATATGCAAGATCACGTCGGCGACACTTTCGATGCGGTTATTGCCTCAGTCACTAGCTTTGGGTTATTTGTCAGATTAAACGAATTATTTATTGATGGGCTGGTACATATTTCAAGTCTTGCCAGTGACTATTATCAATTTGATCCAATGCGCCAACGGTTAATTGGTGAAAATTCTCGCCAAGTATATCAAGTAGGCGATCCTGTGACGGTTAAAGTTGCGGCGGTGAATCTTGATGATCGTCAAATTGATTTATTGATGGTGGGTGACAACACTAAAGGTGCGGGTAAAACAGCGCGTAAAGGCAGTAAGCCAACAACAGCGCGCCAACGAGTGAATGCTGAAGGCGCTAAGTCAGCACGAGGTAAGTCATCTGCAAAGTCTGATAAACCTAAATCAGATAAGCCTAAGTCTGATAAATCAAAGTCTGACAAACCAAAGTCTGATAAGCCTAAAGCCAGCAAGCGTCGTTCAAGCGGAAAAGCTTCATCTCCAGCAGCAAAACCAGCGGCGGTGAAAAAATCTTCTGCAGTTGCACAAAAAACGGATGCAGCAAAACCAGATTCTAGCGTTAAGAAAAACCCTGCCAAGCGCAGCAAGAGAAAGTAATTAAATGAAAAAACAAGATACCATTTTTGGCATTCACGCCGTTCAAGCTTTGTTAGATAACAGCCCTGAACGTGTCATTGAACTTTGGCTACTACAAGGCCGTGATGACGAACGCTTAACCCCGTTAATTAATCTAGCGTCAACCTTTGGTACAACACTACAACGTGCAGCACGTAAAGTGTTAGATGATAAAGCGGGTAGCTCACAACACCAAGGTATTGTGGCTCGCGTTAAGGCTGTTAAGCCGTTGACTGAAAAAGATTTAGATGAGTTACTTGATAAAACTGCAGTGCCTTTCTTATTAATTTTAGACGGTGTAACTGATCCACATAACCTTGGCGCATGTTTACGTAATGCTGATGCTGCTGGGGTACATGCGGTTATCGTACCAAAAGATAACTCAGTAGGGTTAACCTCAACCGTAAGCAAAGTTGCTTGTGGCGCAGCAGAAACCATACCGTTATTTCAAGTGACTAACCTTGCTCGTACTATGCGTCACTTGCAAGATAAAGGTGTTTGGATTGTAGGTACTGCAGGCGAAGCCGAAGGTAATGTATACCAAGCAGACCTCAAAGGGCCGCTAGCGATTGCTATGGGCGCGGAAGATAAAGGTTTACGTCGTTTATCACGCGAAGGTTGTGATTCACTTGTATCGATTCCAATGTCTGGAAGCGTGTCGAGTCTCAACGTGTCTGTTGCCACTGGTGTTTGCTTATTTGAAGCGGTTAGACAGCGTTTAGGTTAATCACCTATCCATTAGCGTTGTTGCTAGCGAAAATAGCAAAGAATGCGATCAAAAAACGGCGATATTAATCGCCGTTTTTTATTATCTCGAGCTCAGGATATTGAGTGTTTTACATACTGCTTTAACGTTTTTATTAATTCAAAACGGCTAATGCGCTCAGTTTAAACAAGTGCACTTTAAATAAATACACTTTATATATGCAATTTATGACATCAATTAACGTCTACCGATCTCATTATCGACATCTTCGTCATCCAATTCCTCATGCCCCAAACTATCATCGTTTACTACGCTAGCATAAGCAGTATTATAACCGGCTTGCTCATCGGCATCTTCAAGCTCATCGTCGGTTGAATCTGGCACGCTATCAAATGCATCCTCGGCAGGATTGATCATTTGCTCGTTGACCATTTCTATATCCACACGTGGATCGAATGATGCTGCCAACGGCGAGCTGACTAAATCACCACCTGCCATTATGTAATCTCCAGTGGCAGTTTGTTCGGCTTTTTGGCGTAAATTAATCCACAGTAGTCTTACTAATAAGGTAAACGAACAGATTGCCATAAACCCATACAGCATTTGGTCACCTAAGACCTGCATTAAACCAGAAGCAACTAAGGGGCCAATACTTGCTCCGATACCGAAGGTCACTAATATAGTGGCAGACAGTCCAACTCGTTCGTGTTGGTCTACGCGTGAGTTTGCTAAGGCAGTTGCTAATGGGTATAAGGTGAACGCTAAAATACCAAATAAACCGGTTAATATTAATGAATACACTGAATGGAATGGAACGACCGTAATAATTAATACGATAACCCCCAATAACGTACAGTTAATGCGAATTAATAAGCTACGAGAAATAATGTCAGATAATTTACCCATTGGCCATTGGGCTAACAACCCGGCAAAAATGGTACAAGACATGTAGAGTGCAACATGTTCAGGATCAATACCTTTGGCAGTCGCATAAGATGGCGCTAAACCATAAAAACAACCTACAATCATGCTTCCTAACGCTATTGTCGTTAAGGCTTGAGGGGCTCGTTTCCAATACAGACCCATTTGTAATGGTGCCGGCGTTAACGGTTCTGGGTGAATTCTTCGAGTGATTGAAATAGGCACAATGCATAATGCAAAACATATGGCGATTAACAGCAGTGGTTCTATGCCCAAATCAGGATATAAGCTAATGGCTCCCTGGCCAGCCATTAACCCTAAATAAGATACAATCATGTAACTGGCAAATACGGTGCCGCGTTGATTATTTTCGGCCTGTTCATTGAGCCAGCTTTCTAACACCATATATTGGCACATCATTCCCATACCAACGGCAAGGCGCAATACTAACCATATGGTTAAGTTGTCGATGAGAGCATGACCCAGTGCTGATGCGGTGACGATTCCAGCACAGGCAACAAAAGCACGAATATGGCCAACTTGAGCGATAAGTTTATGGCCAACTTTGGAACCGCACACAAGACCAATATAGTAGGCAGACATCATGCCACCAATCCATATTTGTGGCACTTGCATGGTGGTCAGGCTTAAGCCCAGGTAGGTTGTCAGTAGACCTGCAGCAAGTACCATTAAAAAAGTGGTGCTATATAAGGATGCAAAACTGCGAAGCGGGCTGTCCATAACTGCGCCTTTATTGGTTCAGTAAGGCTACGTTAGCCCTACTGATTGATTGTCTTGTTACGCTTCATTTACGATCAATAATTATTGAAACGTGTACAACAAGTTGAATGTGGTGACTGTATCGGTGTTTTTACTTTCATCAGGCACCACTTCAGTGTACTTGATGTTCATACCGATTTTAAATGCCCAATCTTGAATAAATGTATTTTTATAACTCATATCAAGGGTTAACGTGTTGTTGTCTAAACCTGTTTCGGCTGTTACGTCGGCGTTGAAGCTAGTATATTCTTGCAATTTTACCGTATATTTAGCCGCTGAACGTAATATTACATCACGATTTTCATCAGGGTTTGGTTCAGCAATACTGGCTTGCGGTTGGTCGTAACGATAACCAGGGCCGGCTTCAAGGCTCAATTTGGTTTTATAGTTTTTAATTAAGTCAAAACCGTAACCAGTAGAAATAGTAGAAATACGGGTATAAGAACCAAACTCGTTCCAGGTAAATTCGCCACGACCAAATACATAACCACGCTCTAATTTATAGTTAGACTGTAAAAACAATTCGTACTTTTCCGCAGTAGACTCATTTCCATCAGAGGCATAATAAGCCTTTAATGTCGCTTCTTGTTTGGTGCTCGGCGAGTCGTAAGTTAAATAAGTACGGCCGTTAAAGTTTTTAGTTTCGTTGTTACCACTGTTTAGCTGTAAACCAGCTTCAACTTCAGCATTAAAATTACTAGGCGGTTCTTGATAATCTGGTGGTACTAACGCCCATGCCGGAGCAGACAATAAAAAGAGGCAGCATGTTGTGACTATGTTTTTCATGGTTATCATTAGACTGTTTTATTCTTGACGGCGTAAACGCGGTATTTTGGACTGTCGCCATCATACCTGTATTCAAGATTGCTGAAAAGAGTGAGTTAGTGCTTGAGTTTATAGCGCACTTTATGTATCATCGCGCGCTCAAATCAGTCACTTTAATTCGTTCCTTGCCTCCACATTGGTCTGACTGAGCCAGAAAAGAGGCTACTTAACCGTAAGGAGCAATAAATGCGTCATTATGAAATCGTATTTATGGTTCACCCAGATCAAAGTGAACAAGTCCCTGGTATGATTGAGCGTTACACCGGTGTTATCACCGCTGCTAATGGTACAGTCCACCGTTTAGAAGATTGGGGCCGTCGTCAATTGGCTTACCCGATCCAAGACCTACATAAAGCTCACTATGTTCTTTTGAACGTAGAAGCATCTGCAGAGTCTATCGAAGAACTAGAAACAGCTTTCCGTTTCAACGACGCTGTTCTGCGTAACATGGTAATGCGCACTAAAGCTGCAGTTACTGAAGCTTCTCCTATGGCAAAAGCAAGAGACGAACGTGATTCACGTCGTTCACCTTCTGATGACCGTAATGTAGAAGAAAGCGCTGAAGAAAACGCTGAATAATTTTTTGTGAATAATCACTTAATGTTGTCTGGAACGATAACTCGTTCAAGACGATTAGATAGCCCTAGCGGTATAGCCCATGTGGTCATAACGGTAGAGCATAAATCACAAAGACAAGAAGTAGAAATGTTGAGAAACGTCTACTGTTTGATTCAAGTGGTATTAAGTGGTCCGCGCTTTGATAGCGTAGCAAATAAATTACAAGCAGGTGTGCAAGTTGATGTTGAAGGGTTTCTTTCACTACAACAAGGGCGAAATGGACAAAACCGTTTAGTCTTGCATGCTGAAAATGTCGAATTGAAAACTTAGGAGACTGTCAAAATGGCACGTTATTTCCGTCGTCGCAAGTTCTGTCGCTTCACCGCTGAAGGTGTTGTCGAGATTGATTACAAAGATATCGTTACTTTAAAGAACTACATCACTGAAAGCGGCAAGATTGTTCCTAGCCGTATCACTGGTACCAGTGCTAGATATCAACGCCAACTAGCTCGCGCTATCAAGCGTGCTCGTTATCTTTCTCTACTGCCATATACTGATTTACATCAGTAATATTGCAGTATTAATTATTCCTAACAGAATATTGAGGATTTGATAATGAACGTTATTTTGCTAGATAAAGTTGCAAACTTAGGTAGCTTAGGCGACCAAGTTTCTGTTAAAGCTGGTTATGCTCGTAACTTCCTTTTACCTTATGGTAAAGCAGTTGTAGCAAACACAGCAAACACTGAAGTATTTGAAGCTCGTCGTGCTGAATTAGAAGCTAAATTAGCTGCTGAATTAGCTACTGCGACAGCTCGCGCTGATAAATTAACTGCATTAGAAGCTGTTGTTATTGCTTCTAAAGCAGGTGATGAAGGTAAATTATTCGGATCAATTGGCAACCGTGATATCGCTGATGCAGTTACTGCAGCTGGCGTAACACTTGCTAAATCTGAAGTTCGTTTACCTTTAGGTGCTTTACGCACTACTGGTAGCTTCGAAATTGAAGTTCAAGTACACGCTGAAGTTAAAGCTGTAGTTAAGATTGCTATTGTAGCAGAAGCTTAATTACTGTTTAGCTCCATAAAAAACACCGCCTCCGGGCGGTGTTTTTTTATCTCTGCGATTTAATCACTAGCCTTGTTAACACCATCTGTTTAGGCCGCATGGCCAGCTGTTTAGGATCTTTCAATGCCAGAGAATATTCCAGTGAACCTCTATTTGATGGTCACTGGAATATTGTTTACCAGGGCTAGTTTAGTTCTTTTTTAGTCGCTGCTTCAGGCGCTACTACAACAGTCGCTTTGGCCGGTGCTTTGGTTGCAACTTCGGCAGCTGCTTCAGGGGCTACTACAACTGCCGTTTTGGCTTGTACTTTGGTTGTAATTTCTGCAGGGGCTTCTGGTACTACTACAACTCCGGCTTTAGCAGATGCTTTGGTTGCAACTTCGGCAGCTGCTTCAGGGGCTACAGCAACTGCTGGTTTGACTTGTACTTTAGTTGCAACTTCTGCAGCGGCTTCTGGTACTACTACAACTGCCGCTTCGGCTTGTACTTTGGTTGTAACTTCTGCAGCGGCTTCTGGTACGACTACAACTCCGGCTTTAGCAGATGCTTTGGTTGTAACTTCGAGGGCTACTTCAGGCGTTACTGCAACTGCTGGTTTGACTGGTATTTCAGTTGTAACTTCGGCAGCTGCTTCTGGTGTTACTGCAACCACTGCATTGGTAGGAACTTCAGTCGCTGCTTTTATTGCAACATCGGGTGCAACATCGGGTGCAACTTCAATTGCCGCTTCTGCAGGTAATTCAGTTGCAGTTTCTATGGCAACATCAGACGCTACTTCAGTTGCCACTTTGGCTGGTGTCTCAGTTGCCACTTCGGGTGTGACGACTGTTACTGCTTCAGTTGCAATTTCAGGCAATATTTCGGTTGTTGCTATGGCAGTAACTTCAGTTGCTACCTTTGCTTCTCCTTCAGTCTTGGTCACTAAGGTTAACTCTTTTATCAAATTATCAGCGTGATCGACCTTGTCCATCATCCACAAAATGTAGCGAATATCGACATGTACGGCACGGGTAATCGTTGGGTTAAAGAACCAGTCTTTAGTGATGGCTTCATAAGTTGAGTCGAAGTTAAGACCAACTAACTCACCTTTACCATTTAACACTGGTGAGCCTGAGTTACCACCAGTAGTGTCAGCACTTGATAAAAAGTTAACCGGTACAGAGTTAAAATCGGCGGGCTTGTCTAAACAAGACATAAATTGACAACTGCTTTGCTGCTTATATACCGATGTGACGCGATGTTTACCTAAGTCGTCAGCTTTAATTGCCGCTAACAGTTTCGCGGGAGCATTATACGGTGCTTCACCGGTGTTTTTGGCTAGGATGCCAGCTAAGCGAGTAAATGGCTGCTTGTATAATGCATCTTTAGATTGATAGCCATCAACCATACCGTAGGTAATACGTAATGTGCGGTTAGCATCAGGGTATACAGGCCAGTTATTTGATTTGTAATAATCAATAATCGCCTTCATATATTCAGGACGAACAGATGACAATTTACCTGCAAGTAGCTTTTCGCTCTTTTCCAATGCCATATTGGTGTCATGAATGGCCACCGCTAAACGAATAAATGGGTCATCGCTAATCTCAAAATCTTCAGCTCTTTTACTCATCCACGCTAGGCGTTTAGCTTGGTCGGTGAGCTCTGTTAATGCATACAAACCTTCCACTTTAGACTCTAGCTGTTCAAAATTGTCTGAGCTGCTTAAGGCGTTATCAAACACTTCAGTTTTTAACGGTTGTCTTACATAGGCTTGTAAGTCTTGTAACCATAAAATTTTATCGACCACGGGATCGAAGCTGCTATCGATACGTTTAAGTGCTGCTTTAAACATTTTCATATCACGCAGCTGAAACCCTGACTCACGTTGGTCATTGGGTTTCTTCCTTTCTTTAGCTAAACGGTACAGTTTGCTAGCAGCCTGGAGCATTTCGCTTGATTGGGCATTTTTAAAGAAATAATTGGTTTGCATTTGCTGATGTTTTTCAGCAAGTAGTGCTTCAAGATCACTGATGAGATTTTGGTTAGCACCAGGATCTTTTTTAAGCCAAGCGAGAAAGTCATTCTCACGTTGCTGTTTAATACCAACAATATCAGTGGCGTTAAAGCCATCTAATAAGCCATTAAGCTTTTTCATCCGGTTAGCCATTGAGGCCATAGTGCCGGCATATTTAAGCGCGATATCTTTATCTACATCGCCCATTAAGGTAATGGTATCAATTTGCAACTGGTAGCGTTTTGCGTAGGTTGGATATATCCAATCACTAGCAAACTGTAACTCACTGGTTAAGTTGTAACGGCTGGTAGAACCTGGATAACCGGCCACAAAAATACCATCGCCTGCTTTTACACCGTCTGCGTTCACTTTTAAGTAGCTCTTAGGCTGATATGGCACATTGCCTTTCTTAAACGTTGCAGGCTTACCGTCTTTGCCCACATAGGCGCGTAAAAAGGTAAAATCGCCAGAATGACGAGGGTATTCATAATTGTCGATATCGCCGCCAAAGCCGCCAATACTTTTAGGTGGCGCATACACCAAGCGTACATCTCGAATGATTAACTGTTTCGTCAGATAATATTCTAAGCCGTGGTGAAAACTGTTAACTGAGCAACGGTAGTTGTCATCTGATTCGCAGATTTTAATTAATGCTTTTTTATTCGCCTGGATATCTTCAAAGCGTACCAAAGGTTCGGTGCTTAAGTTAGCCATAACGCTATCGGTCACGTTGGTAACTTCCTCGGTAATGTATAAGCGTTCGTTTGGCCCAGCAGAAGGTTCTTCCGCTTGGGTGTTTGCTAAAAAGCCATCTGCGAGGTAATTATGTTCTTTTTTGCTGTTATATTGTATGCCGCGATAAGCACAATGATGGTTTGTGACAACTAGGCCTTGGGGGGATACAAAACTGGCGGTACAATACCCCAAACTGACGACAGCATTCATTGGGTACTGTCCCAAATCTGCCAGTTGTGATGCGGGAATATCAATACCACGTTGCAGGAGTTTGTCGGCAATGGATGGCATTTGATACGGTTGCCACTGCCCTTCATCGGCAAAGGCAAAACCAGATGTCAGCACAAGTGCTGCAACGAGTGCTATACGCATGTATTTTCCTTAAATAATTATTTTATCTCCGTTTGACGGAGCTGTTATTCTAATCGGTAATGACGGCAAATTAAGCTAGACCACGGTGTTATACCATATTTTATAAAGTCGTTGGAAATTGGGAGTGTTAATGTCACAGCAAGGTGCTTTTAAAGCAAGAAACAGGCAAAGAGATGTAGAAGTTAATGCATTAAAATTGCCTCCTCATTCAATAGAAGCAGAACAATCCGTGTTAGGTGGATTGATGCTAGATGCTGAAGCGTGGGATCGTGTTTCTGAAGCGGTTGTGCCAGAAGATTTTTATTCTCGTTCTCATCGAATGATTTTCACGGCTATGCAACGTTTAATGGAATCGGGCCAACCGCTGGATTTAATTACCGTATCCGAACAGCTCGAAATTGAAGATCAATTAGACGATGCTGGCGGCTTTGCTTACTTAGGCGAAATTGCCAAAAATACCCCCAGCGCCGGTAATATTTTATCTTACGCAGACATTGTGCGTGAACGTGCCGTAGTACGTGACATGATTGCCGTTGCCCACGAAATTGCCGATGCGGGTTATAACCCAGAAGGCCGTGATTCAAGTGCATTATTAGATTTGGCTGAAACCAAAGTCTTTAAAATCGCAGAAATGCGTACCAATGCCAATGAAGGCCCGGAAAACATTAAAAGCATTCTTGAAAAAACCGTCGATAGGATTGAGCAGCTTTATAACAATCCCCATAACGGTGTGACTGGTGTTTCAAGTGGTTTTAATGATTTAGATAAAATGACCGCTGGTTTTCAGTCTGGCGACTTAATTATTGTAGCCGCGCGTCCTTCTATGGGTAAAACCACCTTCGCGATGAACTTGTGTGAACAAGCCGCCATGAATGAAGACAAGCCAGTACTTATTTTCAGTCTCGAGATGCCGTCAGAACAGATTATGATGCGTATGTTAGCCTCGCTTGGCCGTGTAGACCAAACCAAAATTCGTACAGGTCAATTAGACGATGAAGATTGGGCGCGCGTGTCTTCAACCATGGGTATCATGCTTGAACAAGGTAAAATGTACATCGATGATGGCTCAGGGTTAACCCCAACCGAAGTGCGCAGTCGTGCCAGACGTATTGCGCGTGAGCATGGCGGGTTATCAATGATCATGATCGATTACCTGCAATTAATGCAGGTACCGTCGTTAAAAGATAATCGTACCTTAGAAATTTCAGAGATCTCTCGTTCATTAAAAGCCTTAGCCAAAGAATTAGAAGTACCTGTTATTGCATTGTCGCAGCTTAACCGCTCGCTAGAGCAACGAGCCGATAAACGCCCAATTAACTCTGACTTACGTGAATCGGGTGCGATTGAGCAGGATGCCGATTTAATTATGTTCATCTATCGCGACGAAGTGTATAACGACAGCTCCGAAGATAAAGGCACCGCAGAAATCATTATCGGTAAGCAACGTAACGGACCTATTGGGCGTATTCGTCTGGTATTCCAAGGTCAATTCTCTCGCTTTGATAACTATGCTGGGCCGCAATTTGAAGAAGACTAATCATTGATTAGACTGTATTTGTGTTTTTAGTATCGTTATTTATGATATTAGTTTATCTCTGTTAATGAGGTTGCATTCATGGCCCTAAACCTCTTAACAGATAGCAAGCCGCGCCATGTTATTTATTGTTAATTAAGGCAACCTATTGAAACCTTTTCCTCGTGCAGAAATCAGTCGTTACGCATTGCAAAGTAACTTGGCACAATTGCGCCTTATTGCGCCCAATAGCAAAATTATGGCAGTGGTTAAAGCCAATGGTTATGGCCATGGGTTATTAAATGTGGCTGAAAGTGTCGGCTTATTAAATTATGTAGAAAGTGTCGGCAAGTATCATGGCGGCGCAGATGGGTTTGGTTTGGCAAGGCTTGAAGAAGCATTGCAACTCAGAGAAGGCGGCGTAAAAGGTAAGCTTTTATTATTAGAGGGTTTTTTCCGTCAGTCAGATTTACCCACACTAGTTAGTCATAATATCGATACTGTGGTTCATCATGAATCGCAATTGCAAATGCTTGAAACTATCACGCTAGATAAGCCTGTCACCGTATGGATAAAAATTGATACTGGCATGCATCGTATCGGCTTTAGTCTTGAGCAGTTCGACAGTATTTATCAGCGTTTGCTGGCTTGTCCGCAAGTGGCTAAGCCGATTCATTTAATGACTCACTTTGCCTGCGCCGACGAACCCGATAATATCCTTACTCAAACGCAAATGAATGCCTTTGAGCAATTGATTAGTGGCTTAGAAGGCGATCGCACCTTAGCAAATTCTGCAGGTACCTTATTTTGGCCAACAAGCCAAGCCGACTGGATAAGACCCGGCATTGCGCTTTATGGTGTATCTCCGGTGGTGGGTGATAGGGGCGTTAATCATCGATTAATTCCGGCGATGGAATTAGTATCCAATCTGATAGCTGTGCGCGAACATAAAGCCGGCGATAGTGTCGGCTACGGTGCAACTTGGACCGCTAAAAAAGACACTCGCTTAGGGGTTGTTGCCATTGGTTATGGTGATGGTTACCCACGTAATGCGCCAGAAGGCACACCGGTATGGATTAACGGCCGCCGAGTACCGATAGTCGGTCGAGTGTCTATGGACATGTTAACCGTAGACCTAGGTGCCGATGCACAAGATAACGTCGGCGATAGTGTTCAGCTGTGGGGTAAAGCACTTGCAGTAGAAGAAGTGGCCGAACACATTGGTACCATTGCTTATGAATTAGTGACTAAGCTTACGCCACGAGTGTTGGTTGAACTGCTCGATTGAGCATGAGATTGATATAAACAATGCCCAATACGTAGATAATGTGTTGGGCATTGTTGTTTTAGATACTTTTTTAGGTGCTGTAGTTTTAGATACTGTTGTTTTAGGTGCTGTAGTTTTGAGGCTCTGTTTTTTTAAGAATTGGGTGCCAGCGTTAGATTCAGTTTTTCACTTTGGCGTTAACTTCTAATGTTTGATTAAGAATCCTCAAAGCAAATTTCAATAAAAGCGTTACCGAATTCGTGGCTAAAAGGCATCATGATTTTTTTACCGCGCGCTTTATGAGAAATAGTATGGTTTTTACCAGACACCACAGCCGGTGTTGCCATATCAAAGTCGTAACCTTTTTCGCTGAGTAAGTTTTTGGCACCGCCAGTCACCATGTTAGTTATTTCACCCACTAAATCAGTTACTTCATCATTAATAACCCCCGGTTTTTCACCAAGCATTTTATTCATAATTTCAAGGATAAGTGATTGCTCAAAAGTAATCGACAGCGAACCGCGAGTTTTAGGACCCACCATACCAATCAAGCCAGATACGTCACCTTTTGCAAGGTCATGGTTTTTTAATTGAGGTTTACCAGGCTTAAGATCCATTGTTGCCATGGTAGAGATTACATTGATTAAAGACACAAGAAATGGGTTGATGAATTCAACGTTCATAGGCAAAGCAATCCTTCTATATTTTAAAGGGTGGCATAGTATATAGAGAGGGCATAAAGAGTGCGTAACGCTACACGGCCCTATCATTATAGTAGCTGACTAACACAAATACTGACTATATCAGCAAAGTGAAATACAGGTTTAAGCTTAGAGCACAAAAAGGAAATTGATAGTGGCATTAACGGTAAAAATATTTTTATACAGTTAATTCATGTAACAAAAATCTAGAATGAGCCATTAATTTACTATGGTCGGTCTAACGCTACAAGGGCTGAGCTGAACATCAATTGATTGCGCTACTGACTAAGGTGGTTTCTAGTTGGAGCTAATATTGATTACCCATGGACTTAAAGCAATTAGCGCGACAGCGAAGACTGCAAACGTTGATTATCCAATGATGATAAATTCGGTTAATGCCACATCAAAGCGAGGCTCACCAACGGATAAGCACAGCAATAGCTATGCTCGTGCGCTTCTTTTCCATTATACCGATGTTGGATAGTTCATTATGTTAAGTCGCTGACTGTAATTGTAATGATTCAGTTTGGAATTTCTATTAGCTAGTTCATGTTTTTAACGCTGTGTTGGCTACCTGAAAAGCTAAGATGATTTAATCGCTTTACATCAATAAGATGGCAAATGTAGGATAAATCAATAACGCAATGACTAAACGTCATGTACCACAAGGATCGAGCAAGTGTCGAAATCTGTAGCCATCACAATAAATGATCAATTTTCACGAGTTGATTTTCTGAAACATAGAACGCCAGAAACCACTAATGAACAAGCAAAAAATGCTTTTGCGCTATTATCTGAATATAGAGACGGTGGAATATATATCGCTCATTATTCCGGTTTTAGTGAGTGGGAGAAACACCCAAAAGGTGATGAGTTCGTTCAGATTTTAGGTGGAGAAACGACATTAGTCCTTCTAGTTGATAACGTAGAGCAACGTTACCCTTTATCGACGGGGCAAATGTTGGTTATCCCCCAAGATGTTTGGCACCGTTTTGAATCACCAGAAGGTGTTAAAATTATGACAATAACACCGCAACCAACAGAGCATAGTATCGAGAAGCCAAACGGAACATAACAAATAACGATAGGTCGGTTGAAGCCGTATTAAGTACCCATTAGCGCGAGCAGCCCTATTCGGTTAAGCAAAAATGCTGTCGTGAAAAGTGCCGTTGTGCAATGTGCAGTTGTGAAAGGTAGTAAGAAGATAAACCTTGGTTTACTCTGCGTTTTTGCAACCTTAAGTTCTTGTTGTGGCTTAGGTTTTATGGTTTTTAATTTTAATTTCATGAGAAATCATATCGTTGTACAATAAAAATAACTAAATAAGAGGTGTTCTATGGATGGAAAATCATTAATCGTTATTTTAATAATGGTGTCAGCTTCAGCTTCTGCAGAAGTCTATAAGTGTGCAGATGGTAAGTATCAAGCAGACCCGTGCGACGACCAAAGCGAACCGTTAGATTTAAGTAATGTAGGCAGCGTGGTTGCACCATCGAGAGGTTACCCTGAAAGCCTAACTAACGAGACCATAGATGCAAGGCAGCTGGATAGTGCTGTTAATGCGCGTGATAAAAAAGCTGAAATCGCTCAATACTTACGTAAACAAAAAATTGAACGTGAAATTAGAAACCTCGAAAAAGAAAGGAAAAAAGCGTTCAAAGATCGTGATGATAAAATCGATCAATTGCGTACCACTGGTAAGCGAGCTAACAATAATTTAGCGGGTGCAACTTGGCAGCAAAGTCTAGCGCAAGAAATGACCGCAGTTATGCAACAGGGCAGTACCGAAGTCGAATCAATTGATCGTCAAATATCTGCACTTAGGTCTGAATTAAAACAACTGTAAACCAAATAAACTAATCAATAACCGTGGCTACCAATTGGTGGCCTTTCTTTACGCGAATTAAGCAACGGTACTTACATGCACCATCAGCTTTATCATGTTTATGAATGCTATAAGACGCCATAATTTTGGTTCCCCACTTTTATTTGCCCAATTCATTATGGTTCCCCTGGCCTCTAAAAACGTGTAAAAGCGTCTTAAAATGTGTGAAAAACTCAAAAACGTGAGAGGTGTTAATTCAGTGAATACAACGTCAAAGCTAGCCATACCAACGTATACACTCTATCGCACCGTGATCTTTCCCTAAATCAGTAGACACTTGCTTCTCGATGATGGGTTAATGATATAATTAGCCATTACTTAGGGCAGCCCAGTTGTTTTAGCCTAATTTATGACTTTTTTACTGGCTCCTTGTGCAACAACGATTACCCAAAATGCAGCTAAAAAGGTGCATCAATACCGCAAATTATGAGTATAAAGAATTCAGTGAATACAACACCAAAGCTAGTCATACCAACAGATACGCTTGATCGCACCTTTTCCATTGCGCCGATGCTGGATTGGACTGACCGCCACTATCGTTACTTTGCACGCCTTATGTCGAGCAAAGCCTTGTTGTATACCGAGATGATCACCACGGGTGCCATATTACAAGGTAAGGGCGACTATTTAGCTTATAACGAGCAAGAGCATCCTGTAGCGTTACAGTTGGGTGGTTCTAACGCTGCTGATTTAGCGGCGTGTGCCAAATTGGCTGCTGAGCGCGGTTATGATGAAGTGAACCTCAATGTAGGGTGTCCGTCTGATAGAGTGCAGAATGGTCGCTTTGGTGCGTGTTTAATGGCTGAACCTGCGTTAGTAGCGCAATGTGTTGATGCGATGAAGCAGGTAACCGATATGCCGATCACGGTAAAAACCCGTATTGGGATTGATGAGCAAGACAGTTATCAGTTTTTAACGGATTTTATTGAAACCGTGAGCGCTCAAGGTTGTAGTGCATTTACTATTCATGCGCGTAAAGCCTGGTTACAAGGGTTAAGCCCGAAAGAAAACCGTGAAATTCCGCCGCTAGATTATGATCGGGTTTACCAGTTAAAGCGTGACTATCCACACTTGAACATTAGCATTAACGGTGGCATTAAAACCCTTGAAGAATCTAAGCTGCATCTAACCCAGCTAGATGGAGTGATGGTGGGGCGTGAAGCTTATCAAAACCCCTATATATTGGCGCAAGTTGATCAGCAATTGTGTGGACTCGATACAGTGGTGATTACTCGTCAGCAAGTGATTGAGCAAATGTTGCCGTATATTGAGGCTCATTTAGCCCAAGGCGGTCGGTTAAACCACATTACTCGTCATATGATTGGTTTATTTCAAGGATTGCCGGGTTCACGTGGCTGGCGTCGTCATTTAAGTGAGAATGCTCATAAGCCTAATGCTGATATTGGGGTAGTGCTTAAAGCCGCTGAGTTTGTTGATGCCGAAGCATTGGCCAGTGACGAATCGACTTTGATATAACACTTTATATTAATAGGTTATATCGAGAAGTTATATCGCGAGATATTTCAATAGAATACGTTGTCAAATAAACGCCCAGACGGTTATATTAACAATAGCCGTTAGCATATCAAAAGCGTCTTTTATTAGGCACTTTTTGATTTTTAACTCGTTTGTAAAATCAGCTCGAGAATCTGTAAAGCCCGCTAGACAAAAGTGGCCAAGACAATTACCTATGATAAGACCTAAAAAGACTAGACCGTCACTGACTATTGTCAGTAACTATTGTCACGAATCCAGTTACTAAACCTGTCACTCACGCAATCATTTTCTCAATTATTAACTCATCCATTATCTCAATCATTAACTCTGTCAGCGTAACCATCACATTCATCAACTATTAATCTCGCCGTTAATTTAACCTCTACTTCAGCCACTCATCTAAGCACTTACTTCGCTGTAGCTTTTCGGTGGGTGGTAATATTGGGCTATTTCTGACGACGTTTTAGTCTTGCTAAGATGCTTAATAAAAATCACTGGTCATTTTCACTAACTATATGGTTAATTTTACTACCTGTTGGTTTTTTGCTCACGACTTCAGTTCAGTTATATAAACTATAATTAATTTATTTGGTTTACAAATTAAGTGGTTAGAGTGGTTTTTGAAAGTTGGCACGCAGCTTGTAATACCTATTGTGTAATCAACTAGACGGGTGTTTAGTTGCCATTAACCAACACAAGAAAGGATGCCATTATGTCTACATTAACTTCAACCAACGTGATTCGCCGTAGTGTTCAACTATCAATTGCTGCAGCATTATTGGTTACCGCCAGTGTTTCGGCACAAGCAGATGAAATTTCAATCTCTAATACAGTCGCTGCGCTAGAACAGAATATGACGCAAGCGAGCCAAGAGATGATTTCAAATGTGAAGCAAGAGTTAATGCTGTCGTTGCAAACTCAAATTGCTGAACAAGTTTTTGAAATTAATTCAGCTTTAGAGTTTGCTAGCTTTGAACAACCACAAGTGAGTACCGCTGTAGCTGCTGAGAATAAGTAATGGATGGGGCGATGAATATAGGCTTGGTGCTGCCATTAATGTCGTTATTGTTATTGCCAGTTATCAGTTTTGCATTGTGTGCGATGTTAGTCAGCTGGCTGTTTTGGCCAAGCATTAATGACCAAGCTTAATCTTAACTCATTGCTTTTAGAATAAACCTTATTAAGTACGAGAGGATAATATGAACCGTTTAATCAATAGATTACAAGATGAAACTCGAATTGTATGTGGCGTATCTGCGAAGTTAGCAAAACAATATGGCTGGTCATTACTTTGGACTCGTATTGTGACAGTAGGATTAGTGCTAACCAATCCAAGTATTAGTTTACTTGCGTACTTTGTGATTGCAGTGGTGATGAGTCAAAAAACATCTCGATTTTAAGGCTTGCCCAGTAATGAGTAAGCGGGGGAAGTTTAATTACCCCGCAGATAGGTTATGTATTGATGTATGTGGTTATTTTTTTAAGAAAGCTTGGAAGCGTTGTTTTGCTTCGTCACTTTGTAAGCGTTCAGCAAACTCAACTAATTCTAATTTCATCTGAGCTTTAACTTCTGCCTGGTTATGACGTAAAAGCCGTTTTGATGCTTGCATAGATAATGGTGGCAGAGCTGCCAATTTTTTTGCTTGCGCTAGACTGAAGCTAATGAGCTCGTCTTGCGCAACCACGCGGTTAATAATGGTTAATTTTTCAGCCGTCTCTGCATCAAAGGCTTCGCCCAGTAAAATCAGTTCAGCCGCTTTTTGTTGGCCAACAATTAAGGGTAACAAGATGCTTGAGGCTGCTTCTGGTACTAGCGCTAAATTGACAAATGGCATTTGGAATTTAGCCTGATTGTCGGCGTACACTAAGTCGCAATGCAATAGTAGAGTTGTTCCTATTCCCACAGCCGCTCCGGTTACCGCTGCAACCACAGGCTTTTTAAGATCTAACAAACAAAACAAGAATTTAACGGTTGGATGATTGTCATCTAAGGCACCACTTTGCAGAAAATCGACGATATCATTGCCAGAGGTAAAACAGTTTTCGGTACCATGGAACAGAAAGGCACGAATATCATTGTCGGCTTCACCTTGGATCAGGTATTCTGTGAATTGCTGATACATTTCTAGATTAAAGGCATTGCGCTTTTCTGGACGATTAAAACTGATGATACGCACGCCTTGATCATCTCTTACCTGAATATGACTCATTCGTAGCTTCCTGTTGTGAACGCGAGTGGGATTACATGGAGTTTAAGACATTGAAAGCAATATTCAAACATCTGTTTAACTTTTTAGTGTTATCATCATTATCATTCGCCGCCACTGCTAACGTTGTCCTGGTCGATGGACATGTTAGAGCTATGCCTGCGAGTGTGCCTAATACCGCCGCTTATTTTACGTTAGAAAATCATAACAACAGCGATGTTAAGTTAGTTGAAGTGAAGACCAGTGCGGCAAAAGTAGCGCAGTTACATACAATTTTAGAAGAAGATGGCATGGTTAAAATGCGTCAAGTCGAAGGGTTTACTATACCGTCTCACGGTTCGTTAACACTTCAACCTACTGGCGACCATGTGATGTTGTTGTCGTTAACCGCGCCATTGGTTATTGATGATAAAGTGCCTTTAGAATTAATTTTTGAAGATGGTCAGCATCTTATGATTGAGCTTACAGTGCTTAAACAGACCGCGGCTCAACATGATGAACATGTCGAGCATCATCACCATCATTAAGGAGCAATATTGATGCAAGTAACAAGGAATAAAATTTTAGCCGTTGTTGGTGTGCTGGGTTTAGTACTTTACTTTGTTAGCGTGTGGTGGAGCGTTGAGCCGGATCCCATTAAGCCGGTCTCGTCGCAAACCGATAACGGTAAGTTAATTGTGGGTTATGCCACAACGACTGCATTAATTGATACCATGGAAACCTTGCTGGATAAACCAGGTGGTTGGCTATCTAATGATATTATGCCTCCGTCGGTAATGATGGATAACATGCCTGCATTTGAATTTGGTGCATTAGAGCAAGTGCGTGATTTAGCACTCACTATGCGTAAAGAGTTTAGTCGTTCGCAGTCGCAGTCGACGGCGGACACTGATTTGTTAGCCGCTCATTCGAAGTTAAACATTGGTCATACTAGTTGGTTAGTGCCAAGTGCTGAAGGTGAGTATCGTGATGCGATCAAATTATTGAAACTTTACCGTGCTAAAATCAACGACGCTGATAACAATAATGCTCAGTTTTATGCTCGTGCAGATAATCTCAATGAATGGTTGAAAGAAGTTCAGAAACGCTTAGGCAGTATGTCGCAACACTTATCTGCCAGTGTGGGCCAAGAACGCTTAAATACTGATTTAGCAGGTGATAAGTCTGCGCGTCAATCTACACCGGGTTTATCGAGTAATGAAATTAAAACCAGCTGGTGGAAAATTGATGATGTATTTTATGAAAGCCGTGGTTCAGCCTGGGCATTATTGAATTTTATGCGGGCTATTGAAGTTGATTTTGCCGATGTGTTAGAAAAGAAAAATGCTGAGGTCAGTTTACGTCAAATTATTCGTGAACTTGAAGCTACTCAGCAAACAGTTTGGAGCCCTTTGGTTCTTAATGGAAATGGTTTTGGTTTAGTGGCTAATCACTCGTTGGTGATGGCTAATTATATTTCGCGTGCAAATGCCGCGGTAATTGATTTAACTAATTTACTCTCACAAGGATAATGATGAAAAAGACTCTTCTTGCCACAGCTGTAGTGGGCCTTTTAAGTGTGTCATCGGCTCATGCGGCAACTGTATTGGGTTTTAAAGTAGGCGCCGATTATTGGCAGGCAGACACCACAAATGCATTTAATGATGATAGTGGTGTTGCTCACAGCTTTAATGATGATTCTTCACAAGGTAGTGTGTGGATTGCTGTTGAGCATCCATTGCCGTTTGTGCCTAATGTTAAAATTCGTGAAAACCGTCTTGAGTCGAGCACGAGTCTTGCTAATGCCGACTTTAACTTTAACGGTCACAATTTTACTGGCGAAACCTCAGTGACGAATGACTTAAGTAATACTGACTTTGTATTGTATTACGAAATTCTCGATAACGACTTAGTGTCTGTTGATTTAGGTGCGGCATACAAGTTAATGAGTGGTTCATTACGTGTTGCTGATGCAGGTCACCCAGAAGAGGTGGATATCGATAGCGGTATCGTGATGGGATACGCCAGTGCACAAGTCGGCATGATTGGTTTAGGTTTGTTTGGCTTTGCTGATGTAATGATCGGTGTAGATGAATCTAATGTATATGACTACGGTGCAGGTTTAGGATGGCAGTTTGACGGATTAGCTGTCGATACTTCTATCCGTGTTGGTTACCGCGAGTTCAATTTTGATGTAAGCAACTTCTCTGGTGTTTCTCAGAATACTGACTTTAGTGGTGCATTTGCTGGTGTTGAATTAGTTTTCTAATTCGGTATCGAGCTTAACGATTATATAAATAATTGTAATGCCTATAAAAAAACCGCCAATTGGCGGTTTTTTTGTGGGAGCTTATTTTTGTGTAAGCTTAGTGCTTAGTGCTTAGTGTTTAGTGACTAGTGCTTATTGAGCAATAAGTCCGCTGTTAATCGAGATAACATCATCTTCGTTCAACGTACCCGCAGCCTGTTTAAGCGCTAATATAGAGTTAATATAACCATAACGAGCTTCAGATAGTTGACGCTTTGAATCATATAAGTCGCGTGTACGGTTTAGCACATCAACAATTGTACGCGTACCCACTTCAAAACCAGCTTGGGTTGCTTTTAGCGCGCTTTCAGATGAAATAACTGATTGCTCATACGCTTTGATTGAACTGATAGACGCATTCACGTTGTTAAAGTTATTACGCACGTTTTTGGTAACGCTACGATGAGTTTGCTCTAATTTCTCGCTAGCTTCCACATATCGGAATTGCGCTTGCTTCACTTGAGAGGTGACTTTAAAGCCTTCAAAAATTGGAATGCTTAACGTGATACCAACATTGCTGTTGTCATAATCTGGACCAGGCGTTTGATCAACGCCTTTGTTGTAACCAGCATTGAAGTTCAATGAAGGCATATGGCCAGCTTTGTACAATTTAATGGTTTCATTGGCGATATCTTTAGCGATACGTTGAGTCATTAAATCGATACTATTGGTTTCGGCCATTTTTAACCAAGCAGCAGACGATGCTGGGGCAGGTGTAACGGCTGAAAAACGGTTAGTATCAAGAATATCAATTGATTTATGATCTATACCAGTAATTTCACGTAATGTTTCGTAGCTATTGTCTAGGGTATTTTGAGCCAAAATTTCTAATGCTGATGCTAAGTCATATTGTGCTTGAGCTTCATGTACATCAGTAATTGCGGTTAGGCCGACTGCAAAACGTTGCTTAGTTTGTTCAAGCTGACGTTCAATGGCGGCTTTTTCTGCACCTTGGAACTCGTAGTTATCTTTAGCCGTTAATACGTCAAAGTACGCTTTAGTTACGCGAGTGATTAACGATTGTAATGACGATGCATAAGTTGAGTCGGCTTGAGATGCTGCCATTTCAGCAAGATCTAAACCAACCCATGCACTATGATCGTATATAACTTGAGTTAAGCTAACACCACCCGTTAAACCGTCGGTGTCTGCTAAAGGATCGTTCCACGCTTTGGCATAACCAACGTTTGCGCTGATGGTTGGTAATAACGGTGCACGGTTTTCTTGAATACTCTCGTATAACGCATCACGTTGTGCTTTGGCTTGTAAAACGATAGGGTCGCTAGTGAGTGCTTGCTGATATATTTGAAGTAAATCGTCAGCTTGTACTGCTGGTGCTGCAATAGCAAATGCTAATGCTGCGTATAATGAACCAATTTTGAATTTCATTTGCTGCCCTTTTTAGACAATTCCTCGGTAATTTGAGGTGTTGATTAACTTATAATTTGGTCATGCTCTTGGTTAAGTGAATGATTTATCATCATTTAATCTTAACTCGGCAATCAGTGTTAACTCACTTGCTTAATGAATATGCACAATAATTTACAGATGATAGCGTCGTTCAATGTCGACATTTCATTGTTGATTACATATTGCTCACAATATATCGATTATGTCATGTCGATTACTACATATTGTGCACTACTTAATAGTAGTGATTTTTTCATTTTCAAGTCAAATTTGAAGTGTAACAGATTTTATTTTAATTAGACCCGTTTTTGCTTTTTTCAAGCTCAAATGCTTAGTTCTTAATTATGTTAATTTAAACTGTTAAAATGACCCGTTAGTTTATGTTTTGATAGACAAGGATAAATATGTCTGAGCAATCGGTGTTAACAACCTTTGACGCAGAGTCAGGTTTTAGTTTGATATCTAAAAAAGTGTTGTATAAAGGTTTCTTCCAGTTGGACGAATACACCTTTAAGCATAAGTTGTTTAAAGGTGGCTGGAGTGGTGAGATTACCCGTGAGGTTTTTGAGCGCGGTAATGCGGTGGTTGTACTGCCTTATGACCCCGTTCGTGATGAAATTGTATTAATCGAACAAATTAGGGTACCTGCATTAGCAACTACTAAATCAATCTGGCTTCTTGAGTTAGTGGCAGGTATGATTGAGCCCGGCGAATTTCCAGAACAAGTTGCAGAGCGAGAATTGGCCGAAGAAGCTGGATTAAGTCTATTAGGTTTAACACGCATAAACAGTTACTTAGTCAGTCCTGGTGGCACTTCTGAGCGTTTTCATTTGTTTTGGGGGCAGGTTGATACGACCAAAGCTGGCGGAATACACGGACTTGAACATGAAAATGAAGATATTCGTGTGCATGTTGTTAGCCGTGAACAAGCCTATGAGTGGATTAATAATGGTCGCATTGACAATGCATCGACGGTATTAGGCATCCAATGGTTGATGCTAAACTACCAACAGATTCGTGACGCACTTTAGTTTATTGAACATGGTGATAAGCAAGATAGGAATGATTGAGTGGCAGAGTTTAACCAGAGAAACAAGCAAAAATATCAACCCAATATCAGTGCGTTTTTAGCGGTTTGTGGTCGAAATTATGCACATATTTTAAAATGGTTACCCGATCAAATTACGGTCAATGTGCCTTGGCAGGTTGAAGGTGAGTTTGGCCAGTTGTCGATCAATCTTCTTGAGAATACTAAATATACTCAGTTAATCGAAATATCGCGCCCTATACCAAATGGACATTTTTTTAAATCTCCAAACGCAATTGTTCGTGTCTATCATGATGCTCAATTAGCAGAAGTGTTAACTAGCCAACAGATTTATCGCTTAAAGCCAGTGTATGATTACCCGAATATACATATGCATCATAGCGATGAAAAATTTCAGGTGAATGCATTCCTTGAGGAGCTGTTGAAGATTGGGTCTCTGAGAGTGACTTGCCAATCGTAGCTTTTTTCTTCTTTTTACCATGTTAGGAATATTTTGTGCTTAAAGACGCAGTGCATTATTCTGTTGCTGAAAATGAGCCTGTGCGATTAGTACAAGTGACGGATCCGCATCTTTTTGCTGATCCCGAAGGTCAATTGCTTGGTGTTAATACGGCACAAAGTCTTCAAGCCGTGTTGAATACATTTATTGCAACCCAATATCCCGCCAATATTTTATTGGCTACGGGAGATATTAGCCAAGATTATTCACCTGAGTCTTATCAGCACTTTGTGCAGAAGATTGAGATGTTAGATCTGCCTTGTCATTACTTACCCGGAAACCACGATGATCCTCGCTTAATGAGTCTGCGTATGCAGGGTGAAAAAGTGTTTGGTCAACAACGGATAATTATTGGTAACTGGCTAATATTAATGCTTGATTCAACTGTTCGTGGTAAGCCTGGTGGCTATATGGGCGAACAGCAGTTTGCATTGATCGAGGCTTCAATTAAGGCGACACCAGATAAACATGTGTTATTAGTGATGCACCATAATCCTATTTTAATGCAGTGCGCTTGGTTAGATCAGCATTGCATGATGAATGGCGAAGACTTTTTGCAACGAACAAGTCGCTACCCGCAAGTGAAAGGCGTTCTTTGGGGGCACGTACACCAACAAGTCGATAATATTCATCGTGGACCGCATGGTCCTATTCCACTAATGGCGACACCATCGACGTGTATTCAGTTTAAACCATTATCCTCCTATTTCGCCTTAGATCATCGTCAACCGGGTTATCGTTTGCTGGAGTTGGCAGGCGATGGTAGCATTCGTACTAATGTGTATCGCGTGCCTGGAAATCGATTTGCACCCGATAATGAGGCCAGCGGATACTAGTTTAGTGCGTCATCTTATGTTACTAAGGGACGTTAAGTATTGATTAACCGTCTCGCGAGGGAATATGCTGCTTTATATACATGGTTTTAATAGTTCTCCTCAGTCGGATAAGGCCGTTCAAACCGCACACTATATTCAGCAACATTATCCACAAGTCGACTTTCACCAACCACAATTACCTTCATCACCCTCTGCTGCTATGGCTTTATTGTGCAACATCGCTGAGCAAGCGAAACGGCAAGGGCAGATATTGCGCTTTATTGGCTCGTCGTTAGGTGGTTATTTTGCCAGTTATTTAACCGAAACGTATGGTGGCAGAGCTGTTTTGATTAATCCGGCGGTAAAACCGTTCGAATTATTTGAAGAGTTTATCGGGCCTCAATATAATCCTTATACCAATGAGCATTATCAAGTGTTGCCGCAGCATCAAGATGATGTCGCCCTGTATAATACTCACGTGATCCGGCACCCGGATCGTTTTCTGGTGCTGTTGCAAACTGGTGACGAAGTGTTAGATTATCGACAAGCATTACATAAGTACCATAGCTGTGAATTACATTTAGAGCCTAATGGCGATCACAGTTTTGTCGGCTATGAACAACAATTAGACAAAATATGTAAATTTATTCAGTTGTAACTTTCTACCGTTACAAACAACGATCAATTTGAGCTAACTTTGGCTCTATTTAACTCCAAATGTGTGGATTATGAGCAACCAATATACTTCTGACGCTATTGAGGTCCTTAATGGACTTGACCCGGTAAAACGCCGTCCAGGTATGTATACCGACACCTCTAGACCAAATCATCTTGGGCAAGAAGTCATTGATAACAGTGTTGATGAAGCTCTGGCAGGACATGCGACTAAAATTGAAGTTGTACTCCATACTGATAATTCCCTTGAAGTGACCGATGATGGCCGCGGTATGCCGGTGGATATTCACGCTGAAGAAGGCATTCCTGGGGTTGAACTGATCCTAACTAAATTGCACGCTGGCGGTAAGTTTTCCAATAAAAACTACCAATTTTCGGGCGGTTTACACGGGGTTGGTATTTCTGTTGTTAACGCCTTATCCACCCGAGTTGAAATCAGCGTTCGCCGTGATGCACAAATATACGAAATGGCCTTTGAGAATGGTTTTAAGGTCGAAGAGTTGGTGGTGACGGGTACTTGTGGACGTCGCAATACCGGGACCCGAGTGCATTTTTGGCCCGATGTAAGTTATTTTGATTCACCTAATTTCTCGGTCAGTAAATTAATTTATATTCTGCGAGCTAAAGCGGTATTGTGCCCTGGTTTGCGGATTAAATTCACCAATAAACAAAATGGTGATGTGCATGAATGGTTTTATGAAAGTGGCTTAACTGATTACCTCAAAGAAGCGATAAAAGACTCGGTTTTATTACCTGAAGAGCCTTTTGTCGGCAGCTTTAAAGGCAAATTAGAAGCTGCTGAGTGGGCTATTACATGGTTACCAGAAGGTGGCGAAAGTTTAAGTGAAAGCTACGTTAACTTAATTCCGACACCATTAGGTGGTACTCATGTGAATGGGTTTAGACAAGGTTTGCTTGAGTCTATGCGTGAGTTTTGTGAATTTCGCAATCTTGTTCCTCGGGGAATTAAGTTGTCGCCCGAAGACATTTGGGACCGTGCGGCGTTTATTTTATCGATAAAAATGCAAGACCCACAATTTGCTGGGCAAACCAAAGAAAAATTATCGAGCCGTCAAAGCTCTGCATTTGTTTCTGGTATTGCTCGTGATGCCTTTTCGTTGTGGTTAAATTCTAATACTGAGTTAGCAGAGCAGTTGGCAGAATTGTGTATTGGCAATGCATTGCGGCGCTTAAAGGCAGCCAAAAAAGTCGCGCGTAAAAAAGTCACTTCTGGACCTGCGTTACCGGGCAAGTTAACCGATTGTAGCGGCCAAGACCCAATGCGAGGAGAGTTGTTTTTAGTAGAGGGTGATTCTGCTGGTGGTAGCGCCAAACAAGCACGAGACCGCGAGTTTCAAGCGATTATGCCGCTAAGAGGTAAGATTTTAAATACCTGGGAAGTTGATTCCGGACAAGTGTTAGCGTCGCAAGAGGTACATAATATTTCGATTGCGATTGGTTGCGATCCTGACAGTGATGATATTTCAGAATTACGTTATGGTAAAATTTGTATCTTAGCCGATGCGGATTCTGATGGGCTGCATATTGCGACATTGTTGTGTGCGTTGTTTTTAAAGCATTATCGTGTATTAGTTAACAATGGTCATGTGTATATTGCAATGCCACCGTTATTTCGTATTGATATCGGTAAAGAGGTTTTTTACGCTTTGGATGAAGCGGAAAAAACCGGTATTTTAGACCGTATAGCGGCAGAAAATAAAAAAGGTAAAGTGCAAGTGACTCGTTTTAAAGGTCTGGGTGAAATGAACCCGTTGCAGCTACGTGAAACCACTATGGATCCCAATACTAGACGCTTAGTGCAATTAACCATTGATGATGCCGATGAGACCGTGGCATTAATGGATATGTTACTTGCCAAAAAGCGTGCACCGGATCGTAAAAGTTGGTTAGAAACCAAAGGTGACCTAGCGTTACTTTAGCCGTGTTTCTTAGTGCCAATAATAATGTATAACATAAGGCAAAAGATAATTAGCATGCAATATATTAGATTACGATCTTACGTAAATTTGGGCGGTAAATTCGCCTTCATGGGGGTTATGTTTTTAGCCCTGACGCCTATTTTAGCCTCTGCTGCGCAATCGGTGATGATTACCGTTACCAAAGGTTTTGGATTAAGTTTATATGCTTCCGATTTAGGTGATATTAAGCAATTAACTGTAGGCGATGAGGGCACTCTTTTTGTAGGCTCTCAAAAAAGTGGCACTGTTTATGCGCTAGTTGATAGCGATCAAAATGGCCAAGTTGATAAACGTTATCTTATTGCCAGAGGCCTCGATTATCCTGAAGCGTTAGCCTTTCATGATGGTTCATTATACGTCACTGAAGACGATCGCATTATCCGTTTTGAAGAGATTGAGTCTCGCTTGCGTCGCCCTAGCCGTGCGCGTGAAGTGTATTCAAATTTACCAAGCTTAGACAAAAAGTATTCGCGTTCGATGCATTTTGGACCCGACGGACGTTTATACATTGCCATCGGATCGCCTTGTAATGTGTGCGAGGCTGCTTCGCCATTTGGCAGTATATTAGCGATTAATGTCGATACCGGTGCCAGTGAGCAAGTAGCTTCTGGGCTTCGCAGTGTTATTGGCTTTGATTGGTCACCCGATACTAACAAGTTGTGGTTTGCTGATTTAGGCCGAGATTGGATGGGCGATAATATTCCCGCTGATGAGATAAACCGTTTAGACGTTAAAGGCAGCCATTTTGGCTTTCCTTATTTGCACGGTAAAAATGTTATTGAACCCGCCTATGATAAACCGGAAAATTTAAACATCACCCTGCCCGAATTTGAATTACCAGCCCATGTTGCTGCAACGGGATTAAGCTTTTACCGAGGCGAGCAATTTCCTGAACGTTATCGCAAACAGATTTTTGTGGCTGAAAACGGTTCGTGGAACCGTTCAAGTAAAGTCGGTTATCAAATTGTGATGCTTGAAATGGAAGATAACAAAATTATGAAACGTGAAACCGTGGTGAGTTTTCTGGATGGAGAATTTCCGGTAGCACGTCCATTTGATGTGATTAATGCGCCTGATGGTGCAATGTACATTTCAGATGATCTAAAAGGTAATATTTACCGCTTGTTTTATAATGCACCCGAACAATCACAGGAAACGAATAATGAGTGATGCGATTGAATTAAGCCTTGATGGTGTAGAGCAAATGCCGCTGAGGCGCTTTACCGAAGGGGCTTATTTAAATTATTCCATGTACGTGATTATGGATCGCGCCCTACCGCACATTGGTGATGGTCTAAAACCTGTCCAACGCCGCATTATCTATGCAATGAGCGAATTAGGCTTATCAGCGCAATCTAAACACAAAAAATCAGCCCGTACTGTCGGCGACGTGTTAGGTAAATATCACCCGCACGGTGATAGTGCGTGTTACGAAGCTATGGTGTTAATGGCGCAACCATTTTCCTATCGATATCCGCTGGTTGACGGCCAAGGTAACTGGGGTGCGCCAGATGACCCTAAGTCATTTGCTGCAATGCGTTATACCGAAGCTAGATTATCAAAGTTTTCTGAAGTGTTATTGTCGGAATTAGGGCAGGGTACCGTAGATTGGAGCCCTAACTTTGATGGCACCATGAAAGAGCCTGTAACCTTACCAGCACGATTACCGCATATATTATTGAATGGTATTACCGGTATCGCAGTGGGCATGGCAACGGATATTCCGCCGCATAATGTGCGTGAATTAGTAGGCGCCTGTATAGAGCTAATCGATAATCCTAAAGCTGATTTAGCCCGCCTAATGGAGTTTGTTCCTGGTCCTGATTATCCAACAGAAGCCGAAATTATTACTCCTAGAGCTGATATTGAGCGGATTTATGAAACTGGTAAAGGCTCAATCAGAGCGCGTGCAGTTTACAGTGAAGAGCAGGGCGAGATTGTCATTACGTCATTACCGCATCAAGCCAGTAGCGGTAAAATTTTAGAACAAATCGCCAATCAAATGCAGGCCAAAAAGCTGCCGATGGTGTCTGATTTACGTGATGAATCTGATCATGAAAACCCAGTGCGATTAGTGATTGTACCTCGTTCAAATCGCATTGATTGTGATCAGCTAATGACCCATTTATTTGCGACTACAGACCTTGAGAAAAGCTTTCGAGTTAACCTAAATGTGTTGGGACTGGACGGTCGTCCGAAAGTAAAAGGTCTGAAACAACTGTTAACTGAGTGGTTGGAGTTCCGCCTTACAACGGTCACTCGCCGCTTGCAATATCGACTTGATAAAGTATTAGCCCGGTTACATATTTTAGAAGCGTTAATGATTGCGTTTTTAAACATTGATGAAGTGATCGAAATTATTCGTTATAACGACGAACCTAAAGCTGAGTTGATGGCACGCTTTAACTTGTCAGATAAACAAGCTGAATCAATTTTAGAGTTAAAATTACGTCATTTAGCCAAGCTTGAAGAATTTAAAATTAAAGGTGAGCAAGATGAGCTTGCGGCAGAACGTGACAAATTAGAGTTATTGTTAAGCTCAGAACGTCGCATGAAAACCTTAGTGAAAAAAGAATTAATCCAAGATGGTGAGACTTATGGTGATAATCGTCGCTCGCCAATTATTGAACGTTTAGATGCCAAAGCGCTGACTGAGCAAGAGTTAACGCCAACTGAGTCTGTCACAGTTGTATTGTCTGATAAAGGCTGGGTACGTTGTGCTAAAGGCCATGATGTCGATGTAGAAGGCTTATCGTATAAGTCTGGTGACAGTTATCTTTGTAGCGTGATGGGCAAGAGTAACCAAGCTGCGGTGTTTATAGATTCGACTGGACGTGCATTTGCCACAGACAGTCATACGTTGCCTTCGGCGCGCAGCCAAGGCGAGCCAATTACCACACGCTTTAATATGGCTCCTGGCGCGACGATGCAACATGTACTCATGGGCGAAGATGAACAGTTCTTCTTGTTGGCAACCGATGCTGGTTATGGCTTTATTTGTGCTTACCCAGATTTGGTTAGCCGCAATAAAGCCGGTAAGGCACTACTCAGTCTGCCAACCAATGCGTTAGCTCTACAGCCAAAGTTAATCAATAAAACGGCAGAGCAATCGTTGTTAGCCATTACCTCTGAAGGCCGTATGTTGATGTTTAGCTTAGATGCCTTGCCACAGCTATCAAAAGGTAAAGGCAATAAGATTATTGGTATTCCAACCGATCGCGCTAAAAATCGTGAAGAGTTACTTTTGCACTTAAATGTAGTGCCGCATAATACCGCAGTAACCTTGTGGGCCGGTAAGCGCAAGCTAACATTGAAACCAAGCGATTTAGAGCACTATCGTGGTGAGCGAGGTCGTCGTGGTGCTAAGTTACCGAGAGGATTACAACGCGTAGACAGTGTTGATGTCGAAATGGGACCATTGGCAGAAGACGGCTTGCAAGACGATAATCTGGATATAAACGAGTAAGAATGCTGGATTGTAGAATAAAAAAATGCTGCTCATATGTCATATGAGCAGCATTTTTTTATGGAAGCAGAGTCGACTTATATATTAATGCGACTAGGCAACTTCATAGAAATTAGGTTCGTACTCAAGCTGTGTTTGAATTATTTGACTAGCCATGCGGGCACATTTGCCGCATTGGTCTGCAACGCCAAGACGTTTCTTTACATCAGCTAACGAACTGTCACCTAAGCTAACAGCTGCTTTGATTTGAGTGTCGGTAATCGCATGACAAAGACAAACGAACATAGGGAAAGCCTCTTCATTCAAAAAAATGGTCTGAGCTAGAAAGTAATCTAATTCTAAATGAAAACAGTTATCATTGGCAATAACTATTTTGCTTATGTAGCGATCATTTTTAATACAGTTTGATCTGGCTCACCTTTTTCCGATAAACCAGCACCGCGATATTAGTCCCGGCATAAACCAGTTGTTAATTAACGTATTGATATAAATGAATTTAGTTCGATGAGTGAAGAGAACTGTGAAAGTGGTTAATGTTAGATGCTAGCTGGATTAGATTAAGTACATGCTTGATGTTATACACCAAAGTGATCAAAATCTCCGCAAGCCTTCCCTGTTAATCCTAAATTGATTGCAGCTTTAGTAACCTTGTTTAACGTCGACCACATATTGTAATGGTTTAGATTGTTGCCATAGTTGATAGTTGTGGCTGAAAATTTGTGTTACTTGTTCAGGGAAGCTTGGTGCAGCGATATGCGGTGTGATAGTGACGTTATGGTAATGCCATAGTGGATGATCAGCAGGTAAGGGCTCTTGTTCGAATACATCTAATATGGCTTGACGTTGTGGTTGTAAGGTTAATTCAGCTTGTAACGCATCTAATTCAATGGCGTTACCTCGGCCAATATTAAATAACATGGCATCTGCTTTTAATAACGACAGATTAGCCGCATTTAATATGTGCTTGGTTTGAGGTGTATTGGGCAATACGCTAACAATCACATCTGCTAGCGGTAAATAGTCGGCTAATTTATCAATGGTGTCGATGTTATCAAAGCCACTAACAGGAGCACCTTTTCGATTAAGCCCGCTGACAGTCATACCAAAATGATGGGCTGTTTTTGCAAGGTGCTGTGCGATAGAGCCGGTGCCTAATATTAATAGTTTGACTCCTTGCAAAGTACCATAACTACCCGGTAACCAACGCTGCTGTTGTTGCTGTTGAGTGTACGCATTATGGTGGCGATAATGGCTTAGCAGGTAACCAAAAACATATTCACTCATAAGCGGGCCAAATACACCGCGAATGTTGGTGAGTAAATAATCATGTGGTAACGATGGATGCATTAATGCATCGATACCGGCAAAGGTAGATTGTAACCATTTTGGTGCTGTTGCATGCGGCAATAATGAAGCCGCTAGATGAGGTTCTGCTAACCAAATATCGGCATCGTTAATATTGCCGCCGGTGTAATTGCCAGAATCATCAACCATCAGATCGTCAACAATTTCGAGGTTCGGCAGGCAAAGTTTTGTTAATAGTTGCCTATATTGATCGTTTTCTCTGGTGAGTAATAACAGTTTATGTGCCACATTAACCTCATTGTCGAACGTTGGATAACTAGATTATTCAAACCAAGCGCTATAATCGGTTGTTATCGGCATCATTGCAGCAGCGATGGCTTTATCTGGGTAATTACTGAATATACCGTCCACGCCCATCGCTTTTAACGCTTGAATATCTTGTGGGTTATCAACCGTATAAACAAACACTTTGCCGCCTCGCTGGTGGGCATCATCAACAATGGCTTGATTAATAAAACCAACATCAAGGTTAATTGAATAGGCATTAAGTGTGGTCATTATTGTAGCTAGATCGAGCGGAATGCCTGCTAATAATGGTGCGATCACCGCGTGCGGAAAAGACTGTTTTATCTGCGCCAAATAAGGATGGTTAAAGGATGATATTAACAGTTGTTCTGGGGTGAAACTAAGTTGCTCTAAGGCTTGAGGATATAAGGCAATAAACGGTTGTACGCAGCCAATGCCTTTTAATTCGATGTTAATAGTACACGAGCCTTTGCTGCTAACACTGACTCGTTCGAGTACTTGCCACAATGTGGGGATTGCTTGTCCGCCAACCGTAAATTGAGCCAATGCTGCCTTGGTGGTTAAATGGATTAGCCCTGTTCCGGTTGATTTACCTTCTAAGCGGCGATCATGAAACACCACTAATTCACCTTCAACGCAATGCACATCCAGTTCAATGGCATTAACACCCAAGTCGAGCGCTTTGTCCATTGCGGCTAAGGTGTTTTCAGGAGCATAACCGCTGGCGCCGCGGTGAGCAAAAACGAGCATAGGTGTCCTTAATCAATACTTAGCTTAGCCCTTGTATAATCCTGTGGATTCTTTAGGCGCATGATTAATATGAACTTCCATCTGAGGGTAGGCAAGTTCAACATTATTGTCTTTCAATTTTTTACTAATACGCTTATGTAAATTATGGCGCAGCGGCCAACGATCAGACATGTCTTTAGCATACGAACGTACTTCATAATCTTGTGTGTGTTGACCAAAACCAGCAAACCAAACTTCGGGTTCTGGGCTGGTTAATGATAAATCACATTCGCGCACCGCTTGATGCAATAGCATTTCTACTTTGGTTGGATCTGAATCACGAGATACAGATACCGTGACGATAACGCGGGTAATTGGATCTGATAAAGACCAGTTGACCAATTGCTCGGTGATAAAGGCTTTGTTAGGCACGATAATTTCTTTACGGTCCCAATCGACAATTGTGGTTGCTCGAATCTGGATTTTACTGACAGTACCAGTGAGATCTCTAATGGTGACGGTATCGCCAATACGGATCGGTTTTTCAAATAGAATGATAATACCGGAAATAAAGTTGGCAAAAATTTCCTGGAGGCCAAAACCTAAGCCCACTGATAATGCGGCAACTAACCACTGTAATTTTGACCATTCCATGCCCAAGGTTGAAAAACCGAACAACGTGCCAAAAAATACCACAAGGTAGCTACTTACCGTGGTAATCGCAAAACCTGTGCCTGGTGATAAATCGAGTCTTTGTAAGAGCATTAATTCAAGTAAACCGGGTAGATTCTTTGCAATAACGACTGAGAACCCGACTAACATGATGCCAAATAAAATCGACTTTAATGTAATGGGCACTTGTTGCTCAATACCATTTACATTGCTATTGGTGGTCCATAAGGTAATGCCATCTAAAAATGAGAATACCGCGGTATGCGTTTGCGCCAAAATGCCTAATAAGCTGGCAAAAAAAGCTAAGATTAGGATCGATCTTACTAAGCCTAACGATTGGCTAGAGATGGTTTCTAAATCAACGACGGGTTCTTCGTAGGTTTCTATCGGCTCATTATTCATTTCGCCTCTTTCACGCTGTGCAAGACGCTCTGCACGTTTAGCTTTGGCACGGTCAAAGGCTATTAAGCGACGCTCGATTAACATCCAACGTTTAATGAGCTGATAGGTAAGTAAGAAACCTAAGCCTAACAGTACCGATATTTGTAGCTGTAATAGCAGCTGGAAAGCCGTGAAGTAGTAACCTATTCCCGCTAAGATAGCGCTAAAAATTGGCGTGACAACTAGAAGTGCCCATACCGCTTTTTGAATCAACTCCATGTTAGTGGCGTTAGGCTTATTTTTACGATATTGGCCAATAAGTAACATGATATCTTTATACAACAGGCATAACACAATACAGAAAACGATAAATGCCCCGCGGCCAAGGCTGTTGCGTACTAATGAAGTATCTAGTGCTTCGGTGAAACCCATTAAGCCGATTAATGGTGCCGATACCATGACAAATGAAGCCATGGTTTGTTGTGCTTGTTTAACAATTTTTTTGGGCCGTCTGAAGTGGCTAATCAAAATGCCTTTATCAACGGTTAATAAGTAAAAGAATTGATAAATGAGATAACAGACACCAATGGCTAAGATGCCCACTCCGACGGCATACACCATGTTTTGCTCTGATCGCGAGAATATAAACCCAGCCATGATCACCGGTAAGGGTTTTATTAGGGCATACACTAAGCTGATGATTAAGGTTTTGATGGTGTATTTAAATTTATCTTGAGTCACATTACCGACAAAGATGGCATAGCGCCCAATCGCTTTATTGAACTTAGGTGTCAGCATGTCTTGTGCCATTAAACAGCACAATAATAAAATTCCCCACCAAGCCCAATAATTACTTTGTTCGGACCACGCTTGTTGTAATGACTGCCACTGACTCGGTTGCAGCAACCAAACGCTACTGTGGCTTAAATCAATTAGCCATAACGCGCCAATGCTAGGGGCGTTAGGTACCCAAAACAAATGCTCATTAAGAGTGTTTTTTAATGTGTTATGCAGTTGATTTAACTGTTCATACCCAATGCGCAATTTTGCAAATTCAGCTAAATATCGATCATAGCTTTGCAGTAGCTGCTCTATCAATACTTGCTGTGATTGCAATAATTTGATTTGGGTTTCATTAAACATTTCGCTGTCATCGAGTTGCTGACTATTTAACGCTTGTTGTTGTTCTAATTGGTAGCGCTCTAGCCGTGTGTCAGCTAATTCAGTTTGCAATTTGTCGAGATTGGGCGGTTTCGGCAATGATTGCAGCATTTGTAAAAAACGATCGCCAAATGCAGAATTAGTTTTAACCCAGGTAATTTGCTCAAGCACGTTTGATAGCTGTGCATTTTGCGATTGATAGCGTTTTTCAATGCGTTGCTGTTTCTCTATCGCAGATTTTATATTGCTAGTAAGTTTTTGTAATTGTTCTGCATAATGTTGATTCAATTTGCTTAAATCTTGAGACAATGGGTCGGCTAGCTCTTGGGCATCAATTAAGTTGTTGGCTATGGTGTCTGCGGTTTGCTGCTGACGATACTCAATATTATGTTTGTTGATAAGCTCGATAAAGGTTTCTTGTTGGCTTAACGATAAGCGATTGAGCTGTTGTTGTAGTTGGGTGATCTCTAATTGCTTAGGGTTAGCTAAACGTTCCGATTCTAAGGTCGCAATATGCTGCGTTAGCAGTTCTGCTTGAAGTTTGTTACGTTGACCTAACGGAGTTTCAATCGGGACTTGGAGGGTTTTATTATGTTGAGTTAAGGCATTTTGTGCCTGAACGATTAAGTCTGGTAATAATGTCTGACGTTGTGAAATTAGGCGCAACTTATCATTAAGGCTCGACTCAGTCTCTTTTAATTCCGATAAGTGAAAGTAGGCCATTGAAGCTTGCTGATCAAGGTCTATATCCGCATCTAGACTCAATGCTATTTGCGCTTCACGTAGCTGCCCTGTAAGTGATAGTTTGGTTTCGTTGTTAGATTGTTCAATATTGGTATAGGTTTGTTGTTCTATTTGCAGCTTTTCAATGCTGCTTTGCAGTTCTGCAATTTGAGATGTGATATCAAGCGGCTGATTTTCGGCTTGGCTATTGAGCCCCAAACGCTTATCTAGGGTTAGGGGAGTATTGGCGAATACAGAAACCGACAGTGTATTAACTATAAGGAAACACAGGAATAAACACGCTAAACGTAACATAATACTTTGCTCAGGTTGGAGTAAGGCCATGGTAGCAAATTTGCGTGATTATGCTCTACTTTTTTGATGACTTTGTTGGGTTTCAAATAAAGCCGTTGCCACAATAATGGTTCCGCCGATAAGGGTTGGTGTTGTGAGTTGTTCGTCTAAAACCAATAATGCGAGCACTGCACCATAAAACGGTTGTAAACACGACACTAACCCCACTGTTTTAGCGCTTAAAAAACGCAGTGCTGTAGTAAATAACGCATGAGGTAAGGCGGTGAACACTATGCCAAGTAACAGAATCAATCCCCAAGTGGTTTGGCTAATGTGCTGTGCAGCGACATCTTGCCAAGGACTCAATAGAATTAACGTTATCAGTGTTTGATAAAACATAGCATGCGGACCGCTATATTGCGAAAATACACGTTTATGAAGCAAATTTCTGCAGGTAAATAAAGCTGCTGAAATAACGCCAACGATAATGCCTATGGTGGTGTCGTTATTCAGATTTGCCTCAGGGATCAGCATTATTACGCCTGCTAATACCGCGATACCGGATATTACATCGACAAGTTTGAGCTGCGTTTTATTGATTAATGGTTCGATTAATACCGTCATGACGGGATAAGTAAAAAATGCAATCATGCCAATGGCGACAGATGACAACTGCATAGCTGCAAAATAGGTTACCCAATGCAGACACACTAAAGTGCCTAGCGCTAAGGCCGCCCAATAATCTTGTTGGCGTTGTAATCTAAGTGGGCGTTTGGTCGTTTTAATCATTGCAGCGAGTACTATTGCGGCGATGATACAGCGCAAAAAGGTAATGTTAAGTGCGCTAAGGGGAATGAGTTTAGAAAATAAAGCCGTACCACCAAAGAGCAGTACGGCTATATGTAACTCAACTAAGCCAGAGTGTGGTTTAGTTGTTGTCATGTTGGTTACTGCTGTGTGAGTTTAGCGAACGGCTGACCCATACGAGTTGTTGCACCTGGTTCAACACCATCTGCAAATGTTTCAATAGCATCTTGGGCAAATAACATCACCACAGTACTGCCTAGTTTAAAGCGGCCCATTTCAGCGCCTTTTTCTAAGGTGACCGCTTCTGGACCCGTGGTTGGATAGTCCCAGCTAAATACTTGCTTACCGCCTGGCGGTGTTACCGTGCCAGACCATATGGTTTCAATACTGGCAACAATGGTTGCACCAACTAGTACCATTGCTAGTGGACCTACTTCGGTTTCAAATATAGCTACAACACGTTCATTACGGGCAAACAGTCCTGGCACGTTTTGAGCGGTAAGTGGATTAACCGAGAATAAATCACCTGGCACGTAAGTCATTTTTGATAATGTACCTGTAATAGGCATATGCAGGCGATGGTAATCTTTTGGGGCCAAATAAATGGTGGCAAAATCCCCACCATCAAAGCGTGCAGCATCGGCCTTATTGCCACCTAACAATGCTTCAGAGGTATAAGTGTGGCCTTTAGCCTGGAAAATATTGCCCGCTTCAATCGGTCCACATTGGCTTACCGCACCGTCAACAGGGTGCGCCATCATATTACTTTCTGTGCAGATAGGTCTGAGTTCAGGCTTTAATGCACGGGTAAAAAATGCATTAAACGTTTTATAGGCTTCGGGCTCAGGTTGCTGTGCTTCAGACATATCAATTTTGTATTGTTTGATAAACCATTTAATTCCTGCCGTGGTGATAGCGCCTGCTTCCGCAGCAGCAAACTTACCCACTAAACGCGACAGAAAATGTTTTGGTAGCATGTATTGCAAAGCAATTTTAATTGAGTCCAATGTATTTTCCTTTTCTCTAATCTGGTTGAACCATAAAATATTATTCTATTGAGTATTATTCATCAATAGCACGAAAATGTCGTGCATGACGTTGCTCGTCTAAACTGGCAATAATACGTTGGTAATTACTAAAGCGGTCTTGAGTTATCTTTCCATCAGCTAAAGCCTGCTGTAAAGCACAACCTGGGTCGTCGCCATGTTTACAATCGCGGAACTTACACGATCCTAAAAAGTCTCTAAACTCAACAAAACACCAGCCCACTCTGATGGCATCCAAATGCCACAAGGCAAATTCGCGAACACCAGGTGAGTCGATTAAATCACCGCCGCTGACAAAGTGCAGTAATTTGGCTGTGGTTGTAGTGTGCTGTCCTAAACCTGAGTTGCCAGAGACATCTCCGATCAACAATTCAGCATCAGGCATTAATGCATTGATTAAAGAAGACTTGCCAACACCAGACTGACCAGCAAAAACACTGACGCTGTTATTGAGTAATTCTTTAAGGTCTTCAACGCCTTCACCGGTGTGACTACTGACGCGGAAAACCTGATAACCAATATTTTGGTAACGCGTTAATGCCGTTTCTATTTCATCACGATTAGTGTCATCCAATAAATCAATTTTATTGAGAATGATGATCGGTGTGATATCTGTATCTTCTGAAGCCACTAAGTATCGGTCAATAATTTGAGTGGTAAAGCTGGGCAATACCGATGACACAATTAAGATTTGATCGATGTTGGCGGCAATAATTTTTACGCCGTCGTATAAATCTGGTCGAGTTAAAGAAGATTTTCGAGGGTGAACGGCGATAACAATGCCACCGATACTGGAGCCAGATTGGACTTCTGTCGCTAATCGGACCACCACTTTATCACCAGTAACTAAACTGGTTACTGCGCGGCGAATATTACACCGCGATACAGTACCGTCAGCCGTTTCGATGTCGGCATGCTGACCAAAGCGCGAAATAACCACTCCAGCTTGCTCAGGGCCTAAGAGATTATCCTGTAACTCAGCTTGTTGAGTGTCATCGTCACCGCGCTTTAATCGCTTGGTTTGATTCGCTCGCATTCGGCGTAATTGGCCTTGGCTTAGGGGTTTCTTTTTACTCACTGGCTTATCTTCATTAAATAGGTGTTTTTTTGTGTGTCAAAAAAACAGTATGATACACACTCTTTTATAAAAATGCCTGAATTTAGGCGACAGATAACATAAGGCGGCATAAATGGCTGTTGATGCGAATAATCTAATTTGGGTTGATTTGGAAATGACAGGCTTAGAACCAGATGTCGATCGAGTCATTGAAATTGCAACCTTAGTGACCGACCAAGAACTCAATATCATTGCTCAAGGCCCTGTTCTAGCCATTTATCAGACCGATGAAGTACTAGCAGGCATGGATGATTGGAACCAAAAACATCACGGAGAGTCTGGATTAGTTGACCGTGTGCGTGCCAGTAAATGTTCTGAACAAGATGCGATAGCACAAACGATTGATTTTTTAGCTCAGTACGTGCCTAAAGGCGCATCGCCAATGTGCGGTAATAGTATTGGTCAAGATCGTCGCTTCTTGAATAAGTACATGTTGGAACTTGAAGAGTTCTTTCATTATCGCAACATTGATGTCAGCACAGTTAAAGAATTGGTTCGTCGTTGGAGTCCTGAAACAATGAATGGCTTCAGCAAGAAAAATACTCACCAAGCATTAGAAGATATCAAGGAATCTATTGCTGAAATGCAGTTTTATCGCAAAGAAGTATTTAAAATTTAACCAATCGAACAATTTTTTTTAAAAAGGGGGTTGCAGCATAGTAAAATTTACCTATAATGCGGCCTCAACTTTCTACAGAGCGCCAAACTCTGAGTCATAGAAAGTTGTAATGAAATTTGAAAGTATGCGACGTTAGCTCAGTTGACATAGGTTGAAAGACGATACCTTGTTGATTGTTACAATGAAGCAACCAGTACGCGACATTAGCTCAGTTGGCATAGGTTGAAAGACGATACCTTGTTGATTGTTACAATGAAGCAAATAGTACGCGACATTAGCTCAGTTGGTAGAGCGATACCTTGCCAAGGTATAGGTCATCAGTTCGAACCTGATATGTCGCTCCAAATTTCTGTATGATTTTAAAAGAAAGTGAAATATGTGCGACATTAGCTCAGTTGGTAGAGCGATACCTTGCCAAGGTATAGGTCATCAGTTCGAACCTGATATGTCGCTCCAATTTTCTACATGATTTTGTAATGCGACATTAGCTCAGTTGGCATAGGTTGAAAGACGATACCTTGTTGATTGTTACAATGAAGCAAACAGTACGCGACATTAGCTCAGTTGGTAGAGCGATACCTTGCCAAGGTATAGGTCATCAGTTCGAACCTGATATGTCGCTCCAAATCACTTCCCTAGTTTAAAATACAACATTAGCTCAGTTGCGCTTTTAGAAAATGCGATACCTTTTTGTTTGCCAAGCTAGACGTCATAAAGCGGTCATCAGTTCGAACCCCTCTTTATTTATAAAGAAACGTCGCTCCAAATCACTTCCTTCTTAATCCTATTTGCTCCAAATCTTCTTTGTTCTAAATCTTACGAATAACTACAGCGACATTAGCTCAGTTGCGCTTTTAGACTATGCGCTACCTTTTGATTGCCAAGCTAGACGTCATAAAGCGATCATCCGTTCGAACCATTATTGAGAAACGTATAGCTCGATCTACATTTTTTAATAGCCATCAATCCGAGTCTAATTCAGTCTGAACCTTATTATTTTAATAAATTTGCATCATTTGTGTTTGAGCAAATCTTTTTGCAATCAACAAATAAGTGATCTAGTACTCACTTCTTCATGGATCTCTAAAGTAAGCGCATATTGGTGAAGTAAAACATGATCTGCTTCAAATCATTTACTGTTGTAATCTTTGATAATCAACTCAAGATAGATTTTCCTAAGAAGTTAGGGCTTTAAACGAGGTGAGTTTTATGCGGATCCAACAACTAAGTGAGCTACTTGATTACGTTGCTAATTGCCATCTCGATATGGAGAAATTATATAAGCGCTTAGATCGTAATGCAGATTCCTCTCGAGTTAAGATGATGTTGACTTATTTTCAACAACACCAAAGACATATTTACGAAACGTTAGAAAGCTATATTGAAGATGCACCATCAAGAATATTAAATACTTGGTATAAAGACATTACTTTTGAAGATTTTAGCAAGCGTTGCAATGAAACGTCACTCCCTGCCAATATGAAAGAAGACGAAGTGCTTGAATTGCATTTAGACCTAGAAAACCGCTTAATCGCGTTACTAGAAAAAACAGCTATTAGTAGCCCAACTGATGAAATTAAAAGTGCATTAATGGACTTAGTCCGTGTTGCACAAACACAACAAAAACGTTTAGTTCATAGCACCATCCGTATGGATGACATTTAAACGAGGCGTTGAAAATTTAATATAACTTCCTGAAGTGTGATTTTGCCAGCTATTCCCAGTAGCTGGTTTTTTTATTAACAAAAAATAACCACTATAACAGTGGGAGTTCCCCGGTAACTTCTGGTATATTTAGCATTCTTGTATCTCTTTTTTATGGAAGCTGACTTTACACATGACATCGCTGTTTAAAACCCTTGAAAATGAACAAGCTACTGTTGCCCTTGGACAACAAATTGCACAGTGGATAAAGCCGCCACTCACTATTTATCTTACGGGGGATTTAGGGGCGGGTAAAACAACGTTTAGTCGAGGCATTATTCAAAGTTTAGGTCATCAAGGCGCGGTGAAAAGTCCGACATACACCTTGGTCGAGCCCTATGAATTTAATGATATGGATGTATTTCATTTTGACCTATATCGATTAGCTGACCCAGAAGAACTCGAGTATATGGGTATCCGTGATTATTTTACTGACAGAAGTGTGTGTCTAGTTGAATGGCCTAATAATGGTCATGGATTACTCCCTGAGGCTGACATCCATTTGCATTTGCGTTATAAAGAATCTCAAAGACAAATTGAATTACAAGGCTTATCCCCTGCTGGGCAGGCAATTATAAATAAAATAAAATAATAATGACTTTAAAAAATACGTTTTTTACCTCTGTAGTATTCATGCTGTTGTTTTTGCAGTCTAATGTGGTTTGGGCTGCCAACCAACTTGATAGCGTGCGCATTTGGGCTGCCCCAGAATCGACGCGAGTGGTGTTCGATTTAACTCAATCACCTAATTATGACAGCTTTACCTTAACCGGTCCTCATCGTTTAGTGGTCGACATTCAAGATACTGGCGCCAAGATTAATTTAGATAAAATAGCTAACAATAGTAAAATTATCAAAAAGATACGCTTTAGTTCTCCACCTAAAAAAGGTGTATTGCGTCTGGTTATGGATTTAACTAAACCGGTAAAGTCCAGTCTATTTACATTGCCTCCAACCGCTCCTTATGGCAACCGCCTTGTGGTCGATTTAGAAGATTCTAACGGCGAGTCGCCAACGGTGAATACGGTCAGTCGTTCTGCTAATCAGTCATCTAGAGATATTGTGATCGCCATTGATGCTGGACACGGTGGTGAAGATCCTGGTTCAATTGGCCCCTCTGGGACTTACGAAAAGCGTGTGGTGATGGAAATTGCAACGCGTTTAGCCAGCAAAATTAATCAAACAGCAGGAATGCGTGCTGTGATGACGAGACGTGGTGATTATTATATTCATCCAAATAAACGCTCTGAGCTGGCGCGTAATATTAAAGCAGATTTATTGATTTCAATTCATGCAGATGCATTTACTTCTCCTCAGCCTCAGGGCGCATCGGTTTGGGTATTATCTATGCGCCGTGCAAATACTGAAATTGGTCGTTGGCTTGAGCAAAAAGAGAAGCACTCTGAGTTATTAGGGGGTGCTGGAGAAATTATTCAAAACTCTGATAGCGAACAATATTTAGCCATGACCCTTTTAGATATGTCGATGAATAGTTCTATGGCGATAAGTAATTCTATTGCTGGCGATGTATTAAAAGATCTCAACAGTGTCACCAAATTACATAAGCATAAACCAGAAGCTGCGAGTTTGGCGGTACTTAAATCGCCGGATATACCTTCAATTCTGGTGGAAACAGGTTTTATTTCTAATCCACAAGAAGAGCGTTTACTAAGAAACCCAGCGCATCAAGAAAAGATAGCCCGCGCCATCCATTCGGGAGTGCAACGTTATTTTGCTAGTAATGCGCCCAGTGATACTTTGATTGCTAAAACACGCTCTGACAGCTCGCAAACACAAAAGCATAAAGTACAACGTGGTGAGTCATTGTCTGTTATCGCTCAGCGATACCGCGTTTCTATTTCACGTTTAAAGCAGGCTAATAACTTGAAGTCAGACGTGGTTCGTGTTGGTCAACATCTTGTGATCCCAAGGGCTTAATATGGCTATTCAGCTGCTACCACCTCAACTTGCAAACCAAATCGCAGCCGGTGAAGTAGTGGAACGTCCGGCTTCGGTGGTCAAAGAACTGGTTGAAAACAGCCTTGATGCTGGTGCGACTAGAGTTGATATTGATATCGACAAAGGCGGCAGCAAGCTTATTCGTATTCGCGATAATGGTGCGGGTATTCCTAAAGATGAGTTGGCATTGGCGTTATCGCGTCACGCAACCTCAAAAGTGCATACGCTCGATGACCTCGAAGCTATTTTAAGCTTTGGTTTTCGGGGCGAGGCCTTGGCCAGTATTAGTTCGGTGTCGCGATTAACATTAACGTCGAAAACTGCAGAGCAATCTGAAGCTTGGCAGGCCTATGCTGAAGGCTCGCAAATGGACGTGAAAGTGACTCCTGCTGCGCATCCTCAAGGCTCGACTATTGATGTGGTCGATTTATTTTTTAATACTCCCGCCAGACGCCGTTTTTTAAAAAGTGATAAAACTGAATTTACTCATATAGATGAGTGGTTAAAGCGCATAGCCATTGTTCGTAGCGATATTCACTTTACCCTGACACACAATGGTAAGTTAGTACGTCAGTATCGTCCTGCAAATACTGACATTCAAACTCAACAACGTTTGGCGCAAATTTGTGGTAGAGCTTTTGCTGAACAGGCATTGAGCATTGCTTGTGAACACGATGATTTATTATTAACGGGTTATCTGCAGTCGCCACAAGACACTGTTATCACCGATACCAACTTTTTTTATGTCAATGGACGCTTAATTAGAGACCGATTGGTTAACCATGCCGTAAAACAAGCATTTGCTGAATATGGTATTGAACATCAGCCGGGCTATGTGTTGATGTTATCACTTGACCCACATCAAGTAGATGTCAATGTTCATCCTGCTAAGCATGAAGTGCGGTTTCATCAATCTCGTTATGTACATGACTTTATTTTACAAGCGGTGCAATCGGCATTAGTCGAAATGCCTTTGTTACCTTTATCTGATGAATTAGAACATCATGATACTGTTGTAACAATGCACACCGAATCAAACATGATGCATGATGCGAAAGTGGCCGATACCACAGAAGACATTTTTACACTTAATCATGGTTCGAGTAAGGCGATTAACAGCGTTAGTCAATTTGGTTCGATGCATGTACCTGGTAAGACAAATGGCTCATCTGGTGGCTATTCAGCTGCAATTAAGCCTAGTTATGGTACAAAGCCTTCTGGTGCATCTTCATCTGCCCAGACGAAAACCGCTATAGCTAATTATGGGCAGTTGTTGCATACCCCGATGAATAGCGCGGTATCCTATGTTAACGAGGCTGTACATCAAGTTGCCATGCCGCCGTTATTAGCGGGTGAGCATTGGGTTATCTGTAAAGATGATAGGCTGTCATTACTGTCGATAAAAACCGTGTTATTGGCAGTAAGAAAGAAAGACATAGCAACCAAATTAGCTAACGGTTTAGTGTCGCAACCTTTATTAATGCCTGTGTCTTTAGCCGCAGATTTGGACTGGATAGAAACCTTAGCCGCTCGTGATCAATTACTGCGTCAAATGGGTATTGAATTAACAATTCGCTTCCAACAGTTGATTATTAAAAAAGTGCCCCCATATTTGAGGGAATGCCAACTTGCTATTGTGATCCCAGAGTTACTGCAATGGATACAATTAGAGCAACCTACAGAAAGCGCTATCGTAGGTTGGTTGGCACAACAAAGTTTATCGCAATTTGAGCCAGCTCAAGCTTTATGGCTGCAATTTTGTTCACTTGACGATGAAACGCAACAAACTTGTTATGACCAAGAGCGCATAATGCCTTGGCAAAATTGGATGAAAGATAATTAACGTGAATAGTGTCGATAAGCCGAAAGTGATTTTTTTAATGGGGCCTACCGCCTCAGGCAAAACGGCATTAGCCATTGATATGGCAACTCAATATAATTGTGAAATTATCTCAGTAGATTCTGCGTTGATCTATCGTGATATGAATATAGGGTCTGCTAAACCCAGTGCTGAAGAGCTGGAAATGGCTCCGCATAAATTAATTGATATTCTTGACCCTAGCGAAAGTTATTCCGCGGCAGATTTTCGCCGTGATGCATTATTGGCTATCGAAGACATTATTAGCCGTGGTAAGACCCCTTTACTCGTGGGTGGCACCATGATGTACTTTAAGGCATTGTTAGAAGGCTTATCACCTTTACCCAGTGCTGATGAAGCTATTAGGCAACAAATATTAGCGCAAGCGCAAACCGAGGGTTGGGATGCGCTGCATCAAGAATTGTGTAATATTGACCCTGTTGCTGGAGAAAGAATTCATCCTAACGATCCACAACGATTGTCGCGGGCTTTAGAGGTTTATCGGATCAGTGGCAAAACAATGACTGAATTGACACAAACTAAGTCAGCCGCTTTGCCGTATGATGTAGTGCAATTTGCTATTGCACCAAGCGATCGAAAAGTATTACATGAGTTAATCGCAAAGCGTTTTAATATCATGTTAGAGCAAGGTTTTATCGAAGAAGTTGCGCGTTTGAAAGCGCGTGATGATTTGCATTTAGAGCTACCATCTATGCGTTGCGTTGGTTACAGACAGTGCTGGCAGTACCTAGATAATGAATTTGATCATGCGACAATGGTCGAAAAAGCTACCGCAGCCACTAGGCAATTGGCTAAACGTCAATTAACATGGTTGAGGAGCTGGCCAGATTTACAGTGGCTTGAAAGTGGTGTAGAAGGGAATTTAGTTACGCTTATGCGACAAAGCCGCTAGCTTATTAGCTGTTGCTGTATAATACTAAAACTAAACAATAAAACTTAATTCAACATATTTTAAAATAAAAAAGGAAATTGAAAATGGCTAAGGGGCAATCTTTACAAGACCCATTTTTGAACGCATTGCGTCGAGAGCGTGTACCAGTCTCTATCTATTTAGTGAATGGTATTAAATTACAAGGCCAAGTTGAGTCATTCGATCAATTTGTTATCTTGTTGAAAAATACTGTAAGCCAAATGGTTTACAAACACGCTATTTCAACAGTCGTACCAGCACGCCCATTTAATGTTTCTGCTCACCAGGGTACTGCCCATGGTGAAGAAAGCGATGCTGAATAATTTGAAAAGGAATATAATTTTTGTTTGATCGTTATGAAGCGGGTGAAACAGCTGTATTGGTTCATATAGACTTTTCAGACGAAGAGCGTCGAGAAGATCTAATTGAATTACAGTTGTTAGTTGAATCTGCTGGTGCTCGCTCTGTTGGAGTGATTACTGGCAGCAGACGCTCGCCGGACCGAAAGTTTTTTATTGGTTCCGGTAAAGCAGAAGAACTTGCTGCTATGGTCGCTGCTACTGAAGCCAATGTAGTGATTTTTAATCATGCATTGAGTCCAGCTCAAGAGCGTAATCTTGAAGTGGTGTGTCAGTGTCGAGTCTTAGATCGAACTACGTTGATCCTTGATATTTTTGCTCAACGAGCGAGAACTCATGAAGGTAAGATGCAAGTGGAGCTAGCGCAATTGCGCCACATGTCGACACGCCTAATTCGTGGTTGGACTCATTTAGAGCGACAAAAAGGTGGTATCGGGATGCGAGGGCCGGGTGAGACCCAGCTCGAAACAGACCGACGTTTATTACGAGGCCGGATTAAGAATATTAATCGACGCCTCGATAAAGTAGATAAACAACGTGAGCAAAGCCGACGAGCTCGTAAGCGCAGTGATTTAGCGACTGTGTCTTTAGTAGGCTATACAAATGCGGGTAAATCGACATTATTTAATGCGCTAACGTCATCGGATGTTTATGCAGCCGATCAGTTATTCGCAACATTAGATCCGACACTGCGTAAATTATCGTTACCTGATGGTGCGGTGATTTTAGCGGATACTGTTGGGTTTATTCGTCATTTACCTCATGATCTCGTCGCAGCATTTAAAGCCACATTACAAGAAACTCGACAAGCTGAAATTCTTTTACATGTCGTTGATTGTGCTGATGACAATATGACTGAAAATTTTGACCAAGTACAAAGAGTATTGGAAGAAATTGATGCAGATGAAATCACTCAATTGATTGTATGCAATAAGATAGATTTACTTGAAGATTTCGCGCCTCGTATCGATTACGATGAAGATGGTAAACCTGAGAGGGTTTGGGTCTCTGCGCAAAAACGCATTGGATTTGATTTGCTGCTGAAAGCGATAACCGAATTAATCGGTGAAGTGATTTGCGAGCTTACATTGAAAATACCTGCATCAGCAGGACATTATCTTGGCCAGTTTTATCGACTGGATGCAATACAGCAGAAAGAGTATGACAATCTGGGGAACTGTATTTTATCTGTTCGTTTATCGGACGCCAATTGGCGCCGATTAGCTAAACAGAGTCAAGGGGAATTAGAGGCATTTATTTTTGAACCTTCAGAAGTAGACGCCACTTGTTAATCTCATTTATTTCATCCAATTATGGAGTGCTAAATGGCTTGGAATGAGCCCGGTAACAAGGGGAACAAAGACCCTTGGGGAAATAAAGGTGGTAACGATAAAGGGCCACCAGATCTTGACGAAGTATTTCGTAACCTATCAAAACGCTTTGGTGGCAAGGGAGGCGGTAGCGCCACTGGTCAGCCATTTAATTCATCTTTACTGATTATAATAGCAGTGATTGCCTTAATTATTTGGGCATTGTCTGGCTTATACACAGTTAAAGAAGCTGAGCGTGGAGTGTTACTCCGTTTTGGTCAGCACATCGGTGAAGTGAGTTCCGGTTTACATTGGAAAGCCACTTTTATTGACGATGTGACAATGGTTGATGTGGAAACGTTCCGTTCGATTCCAGCGTCTGGCAGAATGCTGACATCTGATGAAAATATCGTGAATGTTGAACTTGTGGTTCAATATAGCGTATCAGATGCTTATTCATACTTGTACAGTGCAGTCGATGCCAATTCGAGTTTACGTGAAGCGACTGATAGTGCGTTGCGCTATGTCATTGGTCATAATCGTATGGATGACATTTTAACCACTGGGCGTGATGCTATTCGTCGTGATACTTGGACTGAGTTAGAGCGTATTATTGAGCCGTATAAATTAGGCTTGGAAATTCGTGATGTTAACTTTTTACCCGCTCGTCCTCCAGAAGAAGTAAAAGATGCATTTGATGATGCTATCTCTGCTCAGGAAGATGAACAGCGCTTTATTCGCGAAGCTGAAGCTTATGCTCGTGAAATCGAACCCAAAGCGCGTGGTCAAGTAGAGCGTATGGCACAACAAGCTAGTGCTTATAAAGAGCGTGAAGTTCTTGAAGCTAGAGGTAAAGTCGCTCGATTTGAGAAGTTATTACCTGAGTATAAAGCTGCTCCAGGTGTAACCCGAAATCGTTTATACATAGATGCGATGCAATCTGTGTTGGCTGATACAAATAAAGTCCTTATCGACACTAAGAGTAGCGGTAATCTGATGTATTTACCTTTGGATAAGCTGATGGATTCTTCTAAGAGTCTGCGCAATCAAGTAGAACCTGAGGTAGAACGTCACATCAATTCTGTTTCTAGTAGTGGTGTAGACACACCTATTACTAGCATGCCAACAGATGGTCGTCTCAGCCGCGAAGATCGTAATCGCCAAGGGAGGAACTAACAATGGGTAGATTAGCTCTGATCATTCTAGTGATCATTTTAGGGGTGAGTTTTTCCTCTTTGATGGTGGTAAGCGAAGGTGAACGCGCGATTGTTGCACGTTTCGGTAAGGTGCTTAAAGATGGTGACGTAACAACCGTTTTTGCTCCTGGCCTTCATTTTAAATTACCTTTAGTCGATAAAGTTCGCTATCTGGATGCTCGTATCCAAACATTGGACGGCGCAGCAGATCGTTTTGTTACTTCTGAAAAGAAAGACTTAATGGTCGACTCTTATGTTAAGTGGCGTATTCGTGATTTTGAAAAGTACTATCTTTCTACCAATGGCGGTATTAAAGCCAATGCAGAAAGCTTATTACAAGCCAAAATTAGCAACGATTTACGTACTGAATTTGGTCGTCGCACAATCAAGGAAATTGTTTCAGGTAAGCGTGATGAATTGCAAACTGACGCATTAGAAAATGCTTCTGAAAGTGCACAAAATCTCGGTATTGAAGTAGTTGATGTGCGCGTAAAGCAAATTAATTTACCTGCTAATGTCAGTATTAGTATTTACCAACGTATGCGTGCTGAACGTCAAGCTGTGGCGAAAGAACACCGTGCACAAGGTAAAGAACAAGCTGAAATTATCCGTGCGACTATTGATGCCAATGTGACAGTAAAGATTGCTGAAGCTGAACGTAAAGCCCTTACTATTCGTGGTGAAGGTGATGCATTAGCGGCAAAAATTTATGCTGATACCTACAGTAAAGATGCTGAGTTTTATAGTTTTTTACGTAGCCTAGAAGCATACAAAGAAAGTTTTGCCGGTAAAAATGACATTATGGTGTTAGAACCTGAAGGTGATTTCTTCAAGTACATGAAATCATCTAGCGTTAAATAATACCCGCGTATGTTTTTTGCATTAAAAAGCTCGGTTTTTACCGAGCTTTTTTGTGCCTATTATCTAGGTCTGTTGATCTTTACTGGTAGAATTTTGTTCGAGATAAAAATGTGTTAACCGAGGCGAGTAGATTACAGCCTAGCAATCTAAGCAACTATCACGTCGAGAAGATACACTCAACAAAGAGTAAAACGTTTTTAGCCGAACCCTTGGGCAGTGTTTGTGAGTCATTTCTACTGCGTTATCAGCTTTTCATGTAAAATAACTACGCCACAAAGCCTCTGCCTTGTAGCTCTTGTTTAAGTAATGACCAAAAGTTCGCTGTAAAAATAACCTTGAAAGATCAACCGGCCCTAATGTTTTTACTATGAATTCAGTTTTCCCAAAAGCGGTCATCAATCACAACAGTAGATATTTCTGATGTCTTTTATTATTTATCATTAATAATTTATTGTTTTAAATGCATTTCTCAAGCTTTTTGTTGCTAATTAAGTGGCAACTAATTGTTATAAAATGGCTGATTTATAAGCGATTTTGAAAAAAATGTTAATATCCTCATCTTAGATGTGTGTTTTCACTATGATCTGGTTCTAATTTTTCGCTATAATGAGCACCGCCTCAAACTATGATTTTAGCGTTTCACCATTTTGGGTCGCTAAAGTATTGAAATATAAAAATTCCAACACCCTCTGGGAGATAAGTGGATGAGCAATGCGCCAGTCGATACCGGACGTCGCAGATTCCTGACAGCTGCAACCGCCGTAGTAGGTGGTGCTGGTGCCGTCGCTGTAGCGGTTCCTTTCATCAAGTCATGGAATCCGAGCGCCAAAGCGAAAGCTGCAGGTGCGCCGGTCGAAGTAAATATTAGTAAAGTAGAACCAGGTCAGTTAATTCGTGTCGAATGGCGCGGAAAACCGGTTTGGGTCGTTCGTCGTACAGAAGCTGTGCTAAATAATCTTAAAACATTAGACAGTCAATTACGCGATCCTGCTTCAGAAGAAATGCAGCAACCAGAATATGCAACTAACCCTGCGCGTTCTATTAAGCCTGAATTTTTTATTGCAGTCGGTATCTGTACTCACTTAGGTTGTTCACCAACTTATCTGCCTGATTCATTCGGTGAGCAGGTTGAAGGTGTAACTTCTGGTTTCTTCTGTCCTTGTCATGGTTCTAAATTTGACATGGCCGGTCGTGTATTCCAGGGTGTTCCAGCACCACTAAACTTAGTGATCCCACCGCACAAATATGTTGATGATGCTAACGTTATCATCGGTGTAGATACAGGAGCGGCGTAATGGTTAAGAATATTATTGATTGGATTGATGCTCGCATCCCAATGACGGCTACATATAACCGTCATGTGGGACAGTATGCGACACCAAAGAACTTTAACTTTTGGTATTTCTTTGGTTCATTAGCGCTATTAGTTTTGGTTAACCAATTGCTGACAGGTATTTGGCTGACCATGAATTACGTACCGACAGCAGAAGGCGCATTTGCTTCTGTTGAATACATCATGCGTGATGTTGATTACGGTTGGTTGCTACGTTACATGCACTCTACAGGTGCATCGGCATTTTTCTTTGTCATCTACATGCACATGTTCCGTGGATTAATATACGGGTCTTATCAAAAACCAAGAGAGCTATTATGGCTGTTTGGTATGTTGATTTTCCTTGTGTTAATGGCAGAAGCATTTATGGGTTACTTACTACCTTGGGGACAAATGTCTTACTGGGGTGCGCAGGTAATTATCTCTTTGTTTGGTGCCATCCCTATTATTGGTGATGACCTAACATTGTGGATCCGTGGTGATTACGTTATTTCAGGTGCAACACTAAACCGTTTCTTCGCCCTGCACGTTATTGCGCTACCACTTGTATTGGTTGTGTTGGTGTTCTTACACCTAATCGCCTTGCATGAAGTGGGCTCAAATAACCCTGATGGTGTTGAGATTAAAAAGAACAAAGATGAGAACGGATGGCCTATTGATGGTATTCCATTCCACCCTTACTACACTGTAAAAGATATTATGGGTGTCGCTGGGTTCTTAATCGTGTTCTGTTATGTGTTGTTCTTCATGCCTGAAGGCGGTGGATATTTCCTAGAAAAGCCAAACTTTGAAGCGGCTAATCCAATGAAAACACCGGAACACATTGCGCCAGTTTGGTACTTCACACCTTTCTATGCCATTTTACGTGCTATCCCTGATAAATTGGTAGGCGTTATTGGTATGGGTCTGTCTATTGCAGTGTTATTCCTACTGCCTTGGCTTGACCGTTGTAAAGTGAAGTCTATTCGCTATCGCAGCATGATCCACAAGATCAACATTGCACAATTTACAGTGTCGTTCATTATTTTAGGATATTTAGGTGTTGTTCCTGCAACTCCTGAGTTAACTATTGCGGCACGTGTATTCACTTTCACTTACTTTGCTTTCTTCGTAGCCTTATGGGTTTACAGTAAGAATGAGAAAACAAAAGAAGTCCCAACGAGGGTGACACACTAATGAAAAAGTTATTAATTGCATTAGTTACATTGCTGCCATCTCTCGCAATGGCCGCCAGTGGACATAGTGTTCACTTAGAAAGTGCTAACGTTGATTTGCATGATAAAGCGTCATTAGAGCGTGGTTTGGATTCATTCCAACATTACTGCTCTGGTTGTCACAGCACTCAATACCAACGTTACGAGCGTGTTGCAACTGATTTAGGCATCTCTAACGATGATATGCGTAACAAGTACATGTTCACCGGTGCAAAAATCGGTGATTTAATGGAAAACGCTATTCCTACTCCAGATGCCGCTAAATGGTTTGGTGCTGCGCCTCCTGATTTAACGTTGGTTGCTCGTGTTCGTGGTGCTGATTGGGTATTTTCATACCTAAAAGGTTTCTACGCAGATGAGACTCGTCCATTTGGTGTGAACAATATAGTGTTCCCAGCAGTGGGTATGCCACACGTATTACAAGACTTACAAGGTCTTGCTACTGTTACGAAAGATGAAGCTGGTAATGTATCTCTTGTAAAAGATAAAGATGGTAATATTGTTACCACGGGTGGCAAATTGACGGCAGAAGAATACGACCAAGTCGTTCGTGATATCACGGGTTTCTTAGTTTATTCTGCCGAACCAGTTCAGCTAGAGCGTGAAGCTTTAGGTTGGTGGGTACTTGGATTCTTGTTTATTTTCTTCATAATTGCGTATTTGTTGAAGAAAGAATACTGGAAAGATGTGCACTAGCCATCAATAACGGTTAATATACATTATCCGCATTTTGTAAACGGGGGGCTTAGCCCCTCGTTTGTTTTGTTTTTTCTAGATTCTGGAGGGTATCAATGGCTGTTGCTGCCAACAAGCGCTCTATCATGACACTTTTTTCTGGTGCCGATGATTTATATAGTCACCAAGTACGTATCGTATTGGCTGAAAAAGGGGTTACCGTTGATGTTTTACAGGTAGACCCAAGTGAGATGCCTGAAGACTTACTTGAAGTAAATCCATACAACTCTGTACCGACTTTAGTTGATCGTGAACTCGTGTTGTACGAATCACGCATTATTATGGAATATTTGGATGAGCGTTTTCCACATCCTCCATTAATGCCTGTATACCCAGTATCTCGCGGCCAAAGCCGTTTAATGATGCACAGAATAGACACCGATTGGTATGCGCTTGTAGAGCGTATCCGTAAAGGTGAAAAGGCTGATGCAGCGCGTAAAGAGTTAATGGAAAGCTTAATTGCTTTAGCGCCAGTATTTGCTGAAATGCCATACTTCATGAGCGAAGAGTTTGGTCTATCTGATTGCTACTTAGGCCCATTATTGTGGCGTCTACCAGTATTAGGCATTCACTTAGATCCGCGTACATCGAAAGATATCAGTGCTTACATGACACGTATTTTTGAACGTGAATCATTTAAGGCATCGCTAACTGAGGCTGAGCGCGAAATGCGCATGGGCATGTAATGAAACCAATAACAGCTAATCGTCCATATTTGTTGCGTGCTTACTATGAGTGGTTGATGGATAACCATTTGACGCCACACGTAGTCGTGGATGCATTTGTTAACGGTACGCAGGTTCCGCAGCAATTTGTCAAAGACGGTCAAATCGTCTTGAATATTGCAACCGGAGCGGTGGCTAATCTTCACATGTCTAATGATGCAGTAGAGTTTAATGCACGTTTTGGTGGTGTACCACAGAATGTGTTTTTGCCTATGGCATCGATCGTGGCCATTTACGCTCGTGAAAACGGTGCTGGTACGGTTTTTGATATGGAAGATGCATATATGATCGAAGGTGAACTTGATGAGTTATCATCTGTACCGCCATCAATGAAATCTGTTGATGACACTTCGACATTGCCACCATCGTCTAAATCGACAAAGCCTGATGATAAAACTAAGCGTAAAAACCATTTAACTGTGGTGAAGTAGCGGTTAGTTAACATTACATAAAACCAGTCGCAAGGCTGGTTTTTTTTAAGCTAAAATTGATGTGCTACAAACATTTATAGCGCAACTGGAACCCATAATGTTGTTGATGATTGATAATTATGATTCTTTTACGTTTAACTTAGTTCAGTACTTCCAAGCTCTTGGGCAAGAGATACTGGTTAAACGTAACGATGAAATCAGCATTGAACAAATTGAAGCTTTAGCACCTACACATTTGATAATCTCTCCCGGTCCATGCACTCCTAATGAAGCGGGTATTTCACTTGCAGCTATTAAACATTTTGCCGGTAAAATTCCTATTCTTGGTGTGTGTTTAGGACATCAAGCTATCGCACAAGTGTTTGGCGTTGATGTTGTGCGTGCCAAGCGTGTTATGCACGGTAAAACCAGTTTGATTGAACATAATCAACAGGGATTATTTCGTCAATTAGCATTACCTCTGCAGGTTACTCGTTATCATTCATTGTTGATTAACCATGTACCTCATGGCTTTAGTCTGGATGCGTGGTTTGATGACCCAATTTATGGCCGTGAAATTATGGCGATGAGCCATGACGCGTTACGTATTTACAGCGTCCAGTTTCATCCTGAATCTATTTTGACTCAGCAAGGCCATGAACTTTTGGATAACTTTTTGCATTTATAAAGCATTTTCGAATTTATATCTTCGGGTTCATTATCACGTATTCTGTTACAACTTCTGCAACTAATCTGGCTAAATTCTCGCGTCTATTTGTGCTATAAATAGCGCTTAAAATAATAAAAGGGATAACCATGACAAGCTTTATGCGAAACTTTGCGGTTAGCGCACTTTCTTTGGCAATGATAAGTGGCTGTGCTGCCACGGCTAAACCTGACGATACAATGGTTATGACAACGCCGAGTGCAACGACATTGACCGTGCCATTTGCACAGCCTCCAAAAGCCCAGCAACCGTTGACACTTAATCAAATTATGGCTAATCCAGATTGGATGGGCATATTTGCTCAAGGAGCTTATTGGAGCGATGACAGTCAGTCGGTATATTTCAGTCGCCAAGCACATCAATCTCCGGTCCGTGATTTTTATCAACAAGCTATTGGACAGTCTGAAGCAAATAAACTAGCACTCAATCAGCTACACCTTGCCGATCAACGTAATGGTTTCTTCGATCAGGCAAAGACTCAAAAAGCCTATATTTATCAAGGTAACGTATTTGTAAAAGATTTATCAAACGGTGAAATAAAGCAACTTACCCGTCAAAACGATGCAATTAATGGCGTACGTTTTTTAAAGGGTGGCGACCTTGCATTCTGGCAAGGTAATAATATTTTTCGTGTGCACCAGTCTAGCGGCCTAGTAGAACAAATTGCCGCGATCCAAATGGAAAACGAACCAAAAGCGACGCAAGAGCCAAGTAGCTTTATTGCTAAGCAACAGCATAGACTTATTCAATATGTTGCCATGGAACATGATAACAGCCTGACGCGTGATCAATACCGCGACTCATTGGCTAAAGCCGATCCCACTTTTTCTGCTAAACCTTGGTATTTAGGTGACGCTGAAGTGGTATCAGAAATGAGTTTGTCGCCAGATGGACGCTACGTAGTATTAGCGTTAACCGATAAAAATTATGATTGGCGTGCAGAACACGACATTATGCCGAATTATTTAGGCCAAGAAGGTTATGTTGACCCTGTACCAGCCCGCTCTCGGGTTGCCGAAGATGTCTTTCCTGGTCAACGTTTAGTGTTACTCGACCTTGTTGACCACAGTAAAAAAGACATTACCATTGAAGGCTTAACGGGTTTTGATGAGGATGTACTGGCGAGCGTTAAAGCTGAAAATGCTCAAGCGAAAGGTAAAACCTATAACAGCGAAAAAGCCCCGCGTTTAGTGCAGTTAATGCAAGATTGGGAATGGAGTCAGAGCGCAATTCAGTGGCATGAGTCTGACGATAAATTATTGGTGATGTTGGAAGCTGTTGACAACAAAGATCGCTGGATCGCCAGTGTTGATCTTCAAAAAGGTAAGCTGATAACCGAACACAGATTACATGATGATGCTTGGGTAAATTATAATTTTAATCAATTTGGCTGGATACCAGGTACAGATAGCATGTACTACTTATCTGAAGAAACAGGGTTTTCACAGTTATATATTAAAACCGCAGCAGGTAAGGTATCGGCATTAACCAATGGCAAATTTGTGGTTGATAATGTGACTTTATCACCCGATGCAAAACATCTTTATTATCGTGCCAATAAAGACCACCCAGGTAGCTATAATGTTTACCGTGTTGAGATTGCCAGTGGTAAGTCAGAGCAATTGACCCAGAGGTTAGGTACATTGGATTACAGTTTAAGCCCTGATGGACAATCACTATTATTAACCGCTTCGTCTGCGATTCATCCAGATGAGTTATATATTCAACCTATTGGCGGCGACATAAGCCAATTAACCGATTATACCAGTACAGCATTTAAACAATATCCATGGCAAGTACCACAAGTTGTCGCGCTAGCTTCAACTCATGGCGCTGAGCCAATTTATGCACGAGTTTATTTGCCGCAAGGTTATGATGCTAAGCAAGCTGAAAAATATCCAGCAGTGATGTTTAACCATGGTGCGGGTTATTTACAAAATGCCCATTATGGCTTTTCGGGTTACTTCCGTGAATTTATGTTCAATAACTTACTCACACAACAAGGTTACGTGGTAATGGACATGGATTATCGAGGCTCGAAAGGCTATGGACGTGATTGGCGTACGTCCGTTTATCGTAATATGGGCCATCCAGAAGTTGAAGATTTGAAAGATGGTGTGGCTTGGATGGCAAGCAATGTTAATGTAGACCCCCAGCGAGTAGGGACTTATGGCGGTTCATACGGCGGATTCCTTACTTTTATGGCGCTGTTTAATGAACCTGAGTTATTCCAAGCAGGGGCCGCATTGCGCCCTGTAGCTGATTGGGCTCATTATAATGCGCCATATACCTCTAATATTTTAAATACGCCTGACGTTGATCCTATCGCTTATGAGCGTAGTTCTCCGATAGAGCATGCTCAAGGTTTACAAAAACCATTACTGATCATGAGTGGTGTGTTAGATGACAACGTGTTTTTCCAAGACAGTGTGCGCATGGTGCAACGGCTTATTGAATTAGAAAAGCCGATGTTTGAAACCGCAATCTATCCTGTCGAGCCGCATGGATTTAAGCAACCTTCTAGTTGGTTAGATCAGTATCGTCGTATTTATAAACTGTTTGAACAAGAGTTGAAGTAATCGGCTCTGAGTTCAAAAAAACAAATAAATATCTATTAAGGCTTCCTTTGTGAAGCCTTAATTTTTATGATTAAGTGATGAAAACAGTAAAAGGTAATGTGAGTGGCAATATCAATAGCAGGTGGCGTTCGGCCCGGAAAAGTCATTGAGATTGAGCGCCGACTCTATAAACAACTTATTGTGGGTAAGCATAAAGCCAATGCAATGCCTGATGAGTTGAACGAAGAGTTAGAAGAGAGTGCCAATAAGCTTGATATTGAGCGCAAAGCATTGAAAGTGCGCCTTGATAAGCAAGCAAAAGAGAAAAATGTGTATTTAGAGGTGTCCGCGCTGTTAACTAATACGGTTAATAATGCGATAGAGCATCAATTAGCTCATCCTCAAATGATATTAGAAGCATCGGCAATTTGTGAAAATCAAATTTTACTGCTCGATCTATTATTACATCCTGACCTGAATATTAATCGACTTCGACCGATTATCGAAAGTATTAGCTGGTTATCACGTGATTTAATCAATTTAATTAATAGTCCAGCATCTCGTCACCGACGGCCTAAACATGGCGATGTTCAAGTGACCGACATAAAGCTGGTGCTTAACTACATTGGTATTGAAAATTTACGTTTGCTGATCCCTTATTTTTGTTTACGTAACTGGTTACCTTCAGGCAATGCTAATTTATTGTGGATAACCCGCAAGCTTTGGCGTTACAGCATGGTCAGTGCCATTGCGGCGCAAACCTTAGCAGAGTTGCATAATGAAAAGCCTGGTTTGGCTTATAGCTGCGCGTTAATGTACCAATTTTCTACCTCGATTATACTGAGCCAAAGTGGACGTATATTTGATAACACTTGGGGGACTTGGTTACGAGAGGCAAGCCATAGTCGAGAAAAACAAGTTTACGATGCCATTATGGCAACGGATTTTCCTGCTGAAGCTGTATTGGGGCAAGTATTACTCCATAGCCATCGATTGAATTGGCAACTGTTGAGTTTACTTAAATTTGATGATTCACCGATCACACAAGTATTGAAAGAGCTCGACCACGATTACCATTTTACAGAGTTGTCTGTCGATGCCGCCATTGTGGCTAAGGCGAGTTGTTATGCCAAAGTGCTTTTGTTAGAAGAGCAACAACAAATCGACCCACAAGAGAAACGCATTATGTTTGATTATTATCAGTTTTCGGCGCAAGAACTGATTCGGCTTAAAGGGCAAAATTTTCGTAAGCTTGATTTACTGTAAATAGCCCTTTTTCTATCAAAAGCGTAAATGTTAAATCTGTGTAATTATTCACTTTTGATGAATAGCTACACAAATTCGAGTCAAATAACTTTTTTATGACTATTTATGCTTCATAACCCCCCAATAAACGCGTTGTTTAGTCATATTTCTCAATCTTTATGCAGAATGCCAATCAGGCCTGCAGAAGTTAATTGTACTGAACTGGTATTTTGATCACATTTTCGCTAATAATGTCGCATAAATAACACAAACTTCCGCTAATGCACTTACAGAATATAAAGCAGACAGCGGAAACAGCGGCTTTCAAGCCGCTTACAACCTGAAGGATGAAATGCAATGAGTGTAGAAATGAATCTAACCCGTGCCCAATTCGATGAAGTTATGGTGCCTAATTATGCGCCTGCCGCTGTTATTCCTGTTCGTGGAGCGGGTAGCCGAGTATGGGATCAAGAAGGTAATGAATTCATCGATTTTGCCGGTGGTATTGCAGTAAATTGTTTAGGTCATTGTCACCCAGCTTTAGTGTCAGCATTAAAAGAGCAAGGCGAAAAATTATGGCATTTATCAAACGTAATGACCAACGAGCCCGCGCTTGAATTAGCGACAAAGTTAGTTAATGCCACATTTGCTGAGCGCGTCTATTTTGCTAACTCAGGTGCTGAAGCGAACGAAGCTGCATTAAAATTAGCTCGTCGTTATGCATTAGATAACCATGGTGCAGATAAAGACCAAATCATCGCATTCGATAAAGCGTTCCATGGCCGTACATTCTTTACTGTAACGGTTGGCGGACAAGCTGCTTATTCAGACGGTTTTGGTCCTAAGCCACAAAGTATTACCCACGTGCCATTTAATGATATCGCTGCACTTGAAGCGGTAATTTCAGACAAGACTTGCGCCATCATGCTTGAACCTCTTCAAGGTGAAGGCGGGATTATCAATGGTGATCCTGAGTTCTTAAAAGCAGTACGTCGTTTAGCAGATAAGCACGACGCATTAGTGATTTTTGATGAAGTACAAACTGGTGTAGGCCGTACTGGTGAGTTATTTGCTTACATGGGTACTGACATCGTGCCAGATATTTTAACCAGTGCCAAAGCGCTAGGCGGTGGCTTCCCTATTGCTGCAATGCTAACCACGGCAAAAATTGCCGCTCATTTAAAAATTGGTACTCACGGTTCTACTTATGGCGGCAATCCATTGGCTTGTGCTGTTGGTAATGCGGTAATGGACGTAGTGAATACCAAAGAAGTACTCGACGGAGTTAAACATCGCGAACAGTTATTCCGTGATGGTTTAGCGGCTATTAACGCCAAATACAACGTATTCAGTGAAGTACGCGGTAAAGGTTTGTTAATTGGTGCGGTATTAAATGAACAGTATGAAGGTCGTAGCCGTGACTTCTTGGTTGCTTCTGTTGCTGAAGGCCTTATGAGTTTGATGGCTGGTGCAAACGTTGTGCGTTTTGCTCCTTCATTAGTGATCCCAGAAGCTGACATCGCAGAAGGCTTATTGCGTTTTGAACGCGCAGTAGCAAAAGTGGTTGCTGGTTAATTAACAAATCAGTGCGGGCCTAGCTTGCACTGATGTGTTTGGGTACGCCTGTTGGGTGAATACGCGTTGAAATGTATTTCAGCGCGATTCGCTTATGGCGCAATGAGGAGATTAAGATGTTAATCATACGTCCTATCCGTGCAAGTGATTACGATGCACTTTATGGTATCGCAGTTGAGTCAGGCCACGGTTTTACATCTTTACCAGTTAACGAAGAGTTACTGCGTTCGAAGATTGCTAGGGCAGAAGCATCTTTTATCAAGCAAATTGATAAACCTTTTGACGAAGGTTATTTAATGGTACTTGAAGATACAAAGACCAATGAAGTTGTCGGCACCTGTGGTATTGAAGCCGCCGTCGGCATGCAAGATGCTTTTTATCATTACCGTTTAGGTACTGAGGTCTATCATTCTCAGCAAATTTCTGTTCGCAATGAAGTTGAAACCCTCACATTATGCCACGACTACACTGGCGCAGCAGAAGTGTGCACTCTGTTTTTAAAAGACGGATATCGCAAAGGCAATAACGGCCGCATGTTATCACGCTCGCGCTTTTTATTATTAGCACAGCATCCTGAACGCTTTGGCGAAACGGTTATTGCTGAAATGCGTGGTGTCAGTGATGAACATGGCGACTCACCGTTTTATGAATGGCTACAAAATCACTTTTTAGGTATCGATTTTGTTGAAGCAGACTACTTGTCTGGTTTAGGCAAAAAAGCCTTTATGGCCGAAATGATGCCGCGAAACCCCGTTTATGTTTGCATGTTGCCTAAAAAAGCCCAAAAAGTGATTGGTGAAGTGCATAAAAACACTAAGCCAGCATTACGTTTATTACAAGCTGAGGGTTTTAAGTTCCGTAATTATGTCGATATTTTTGATGGCGGCCCAACGGTTGAATGTGCACTAGCTGAGATCCGCTCAGTGAAAAAGAGCCGTTTATTGACCGTTTCAGTTGGCAAGATGCCACATGCCGATCATCATTTTATTATCTCCAACACCTCGCTTGCTGATTATCGTGCGTCAGCAGCTAAATTGTTGGTCTCTGATGAACACGATAATGTTGTGCTCAGCCCTGAAATCGCAGCTGGTTTACTGGTGAGCGATGGTGAGCAAATTCGTGTTTTAGCAATGTAGGAGCAAGAAATGACACAATATATTCAAGGTCAGTGGTTAGCTGGCGAAGGTCATGAGATTAATTCAAAAAACCCTGCCAACGGTGACGTAATTTGGCAAGGTAACACGGCTACGGCTACTCAAGTTAATGCAGCTGTAGATGCCGCTCGTGCGGCGCAGTTTGATTGGTTTATGCTGGGGTATGAAGCTCGCTTAGCGATAGTAGAAGCGTATCGTGCACAGTTAGAAGCTAATAAAGCCGAGATCGCAGAAACCATCGCTCAAGAAACGGGTAAGCCACAGTGGGAAACGGCTACTGAAGTGGGCGCTATGATTGGCAAGATCGCATTGTCAGCAAAAGCTCATGACAAACGTACTGGTACTGAAACCAACGATTTACCAGCAGGACGTGCCGTATTACGTCACAAACCTCATGGTGTGGTAGCGGTATTTGGCCCTTATAATTTCCCAGGGCATTTGCCAAACGGTCACATAGTGCCAGCATTATTAGCCGGTAACACCGTGGTATTTAAGCCATCAGAATTAACGCCTAAAGTGGCCGAGCTAATGCTGAAGTGTTGGGACAAAGCCGGTTTACCACAAGGTGTGGTTAACTTAGTGCAGGGTGAAGTTGAAACCGGTAAAGCGTTAGCGTCACATCCACAAATTGACGGTTTATTCTTTACCGGTAGTTCACGTACTGGGCATATTTTACATGAACAATATGCTGGCCTGCCTGGTAAGATTTTAGCCTTAGAAATGGGCGGTAATAATCCGCTTATCGTTAAAGGTGTTACCGATACCAAAGCTGCGGTACATGACATTATTCAGTCTGCTTATATTTCGTCTGGCCAACGTTGCACCTGTGCCCGTCGTTTATATATTGAAGAGGGCGCACAAGGTGATGCGTTAATCGCAGAGCTAGTAAAGGCTATTAAACAAATTAAAGTGGGTGCTTGGAACGTTCAACCACAACCTTTTATGGGCTCGATGATTTCTGAAACCGCTGCACGTGGCATGGTTGCCGCACAAGCAACACTTCAGTCATTAGGTGGTGTTTCATTAGTTGAGTTAGTGCAAGTTGAAGCTGGTACTGGTTTAGTCACTCCAGGCTTAATAGATGTCACTAAAGTCGCTGAGTTACCTGATGAAGAATACTTTGGTCCATTATTGCAATTAGTGCGTTACAGCGATTTTGACCAAGCGATTCATTTGGCCAATGCGACTCGTTATGGTTTATCTGCCGGTTTATTAGCCGATAGCCGTGAAGATTATGATTACTTTTTAGCGCGCATTCGTGCTGGGATTGTTAATTGGAATAAGCAGATTACAGGCGCATCAGGTGCAGCACCGTTTGGTGGCGTTGGCGCATCAGGTAATCATCGTGCAAGTGCATTTTATGCGGCTGATTACTGTGCTTACCCTGTCGCTTCAATGGAAGCTGACTCAGTAAGCTTACCCGCTACTTTAAGCCCTGGTTTATCAATTTAACTGATAAATTCATCGCATGATCCGTGCTGGTGACTTTGTTCACCAGCCTTATTTTAGAAGGATTTAACCATGCATACTGACGTTAATGCTTTATTTGCTGCCTTATGGCAAGACTACATTAAGATGACGCCTTCAGCGGCGAAAATTCATCAGCTATTAGGCCATGGCGCGCCAATCATCAATGACCATATCGCTTTGCGCACCTTTAATATCGCCAAGGTGAATTTAAGCGTATTGGCTAAACACTTTACCTCTATCGGTTATGTCGACAGTGGCGATTATCAGTTTGTGCAGAAAAAACTGATTGCCAAGCACTTTGAACATCCGGATCCAAAGCAGCCGAAGGTGTTTATTTCTGAGCTATTAGTAGAAGAATTTAGCCCTGAGTTGCAAAAGAGCATCCATGGTTTAATCGATCAGGTTGATGAAACGGCAACCACTGCAGATAATTTTATTTATTCTGGTCGTCATTGGGATGTAGATAAAGCAACATACCAAGCCTTACTTGCTGAAAGCGAATATGCTGCTTGGGTTGCTGCATTGGGATATCGTGCCAATCACTTTACGGTTTCAATTAACGATCTGCCTGAGTTTGAGCGTATTGAAGATGTAAACCAAGCCTTAAAGCTGGCTGGGTTTGTGTTAAATAGCTCTGGCGGTGAAATTAAAGGATCGCCAGAAGTCTTGTTAGAGCAATCTTCTACCATGGCGGATAAAGTGGTGGTTAACTTTACTGATGGCGATGTGGAAATCCCAAGTTGTTTCTATGAATTTGCCCGCCGTTATCCAATGGATAATGGTCAGCTTTATACTGGCTTTGTTGCGGCATCAGCTGACAAGATTTTCGAAAGTACCAATGCAATGATGTAACGTTTATGCATGGACAAAAAAAGACCTAATTGAGTGATCAATTAGGTCTTTTTTATTGGTTATTTTAGGCAAAAAAGCTTAGTTGCTCATCAATATACTGATGCTTAGTTGCTCATCAAAATACTGACATTAAGTCCTTGTAATGCCTTACTACGACTAAATTGCAATACAAAACCATATTGGTCGCATATCTCTTTAACAATCGATAAGCCCAATCCGTGGCCAATAGTGGCTTCATCTAGTCGTGTGCCACGAGAGGTTAATAATGCAATTTGCTCCTGCTTTACGCCTCGACCATCGTCCTCGATCTGAATTAATATCTCTCCCGAAGGTAATTCTTCGACGCTGACATTAACCTGTGAATTCGCCCATTTAAAGGCATTATCGAGCAGGTTGCCAAACAGCTCCATACCATCTTCGCGATGTATTGGAATACGACTAATATGTTGTGGGTTAACAATGCTGCCATCAATACTCCGCTGATGATGCACTTTATGTAACGTTTGGATTAAACTATCAAAATCTTTTGGTACCGCCAGTTGTGCTGCGGGTAGCATGTCTCCGGTTATCCTCGCTGCAGCCAATTTACGTTCAATCATTTTATGAACTAAATCTAATTGCTGCTGCATGGCTATAGCGGCATCCGGATGGGTGAGCCCGAGCGCTTCAACTTGTTGCTGCATGACCGCTAATGGGGTTTTTAAGCCATGGCTTAAATTACCCAAGTTATTGCGACTACGTTCAATTTGTTTGGCTGTGTAGTCTAATAACTCATTATAGGTTTCGGCTAACGGGCGGATCTCTGCTGGAATTTGTGAAATGGCTAACGAGGCAATTTCCCCTTCGCGCAATTTAGCCAGCGCCCCTTGGATTTGATTCACCGGTTTAAATGATTGGCGTAAAATGATAAAAATACCGGCAATCATCGCTAATAACATGCCGATATTAATTGCCAGTTTAGTGCCAAATACTTCGCTAAAAACACGCCGTCCAATACTGAGATCTTGGGCGACAGTCAAGGTTGCTGTGTTGTGGCTGTTTGGCGCACCGATGCCGATAGATAACAGCTGCATATCATTGTTTTTTGGCCCTTTAGCCTGCCAAACTCTTTTCTGCTGCGCTTGTAACTGTTCAATCTGTAATTCCGCATCCCACAGTGAACGGGAGCGAATTGTACGGTCGGGCAAATTTAATTGGAAATAACGCCCTGAATAGGCAGGTTTATAAAAACTGGATAGTTGGCTTTGGTCGATAACTATCTCACCATCATCGAGTCTGGTGGCGATAATGATGTGTTCTAAATCTTCTTCAAGACGATTAATAATGGAGTCATGAAAGGCATCTCGCAACATCGACTCAAATAAAAATAAACCTATGAGCGTGGCAATAATGATTAAGCCACTGAGCCATAAGCTTAATTTAAACCGAATTGAAATCATTCAATAATGCCATGGAAGATATAACCCTGACCACGGCGGGTTTCGATAGCGGTTTTACCGAGTTTTTTACGTAAGTGTGTTACGTAAACTTCCACGACATTACTTTCTTTTTCATCATCAAATTGATAAAGCTTGTCTGTAAGCTGCTGTTTCGAAAGAAGCTTCTTTGGTGACATTAAGAAAATTTTCAATAACCTAAATTCCATCGACGTCAGTTCGTATACGTGTCCGCCTACCGTCACTTTTTGCTCATTTTCGTCTAAATTAACCCCGGCATAGCATAGTTGCTTCGACGACGAATTAACCCGCCCATGGGCACGATGGATAAGTGCCTGAATGCGGGCGAGGAGCTCTTGAGTGTGAAAAGGTTTGCCTAAGTAATCATCAGCACCAGCATTAAAACCTTCAACTTTTTCGTGCCACTGACTGCGGGCCGTTAGCATAATGACAGGGGTACTGATGCCACGTTCACGCCATTGAGTCACTAATGACAAGCCATTGCCATCGGGTAAGCCGATATCTAAAATGACACAGTCATAATCTGTTTCTTTCATCAAATAATCGGCTTCAATAGCTTTGTCTGTAACATCCGTAATATAACCAGCTTGCTTGAGTTGTTTTTCAAGTTCAGCAACCAGTAATGGGCTATCTTCAACGAGTAACAGTTTCATGTTTAGTACATTCGCTCGGTAATTGAGTCAATGAGTCCTGCATACCGTTAGCTGCATCTAATTGCAGATTAACAACATGCCCTTGTTTTAGCTTAAATTGTAAATCATAGCGCCACTTATCTTGATGTTGATAAAGCTGGGCGTCGATTAAGTGACCATCACAATACTGCGATAGCCAAGTTAAGTAATCATCTAATGAACGTATATTACCAGAAGATACCAATTTTTGGACGTAGTCATGATCCAGAGGGAGTTCTTTTGCGGGAATATCTTGTTGATTAATGGTGATGGCCATTAAGCTGCTTATTGCTGTAAAGAACAAGCTATTCATGGGCGCTCCAAAATAAAAAAGTGGCGTTCAGAGTATGAACACCACTTTAAGTATCTTGGCTTAAATCAAGCTGAAGCTTATATGATTAAACATAAACATTTTGCTTGATTCGTCGTTAGCCTTTTGTCATTTAGCGTGTACCGTAAACTACGATCGTTTTACCGTGTGCTTGGATCAAGTTTTGTTCTTCAAGCATTTTTAAAATACGACCAACAGTTTCACGTGAACAACCAACAATTTGACCAATCTCTTGACGGGTTATCTTAATCTGCATGCCGTCAGGATGTGTCATAGCATCGGGTTGTTTTGCAAGATGTAATAGCGTTTGTGCAATACGACCAGCAACGTCAAGGAAGGCTAAGTCGCCTACTTTTTGACTAGTACTTTGTAAACGATAGGCCATTTGCGCCGAAAGTTTCATCAAGATTTCAGGATTTACCTGAATCAATTGCTTAAATTTCTTATAAGAAATTTCTGCAATTTCACATGCTTGTTTAGCACGAACCCATGCAGTACGTTCAGATTGCTCTTCAAACAGCCCTAGTTCACCGATAAAATCGCCTTGATTTAGATAAGAAAGGATCATTTCTTTACCTTCTTCATCTTTGATCAATACAGCGACGGAACCTTTGACGATGTAATATAAAGTGTCAGACTCTTCACCTGCGTGAATTAAAGTACTCTTTGCTGGGTACTTATGAATGTGACAATGTGAAAGAAACCATTCTAATGTTGGGTCAGGTTTTGGCTTACCAATCAGAGCCATATGATATTCCTCGATTGATTAAAAATGAAAGTAAGTAATGTCTAATTAAGCATTCTACGCTATTGAAACGGTGAAAACTTTGATAGAGATCGTATTTAGAAGTGTGCGTAGTGTATATTAACTTGTTAAATTTTAGATTAAATTTATCTCGTTTGTGATGGCGGTCGACTTTTTTTGTGAATTTGTCTTAATCATCACTACGATTGAATTGTTGCCAATGTTATTTGTCTATTGTATTGGATCCATGAGTTAGCTAATGTTATTTAATCAGCTTCATAAATAGTTGTCGAGGTATGCGTGAAAAAACTGAGTCAAATTGGGGTTATTGTTTGTGTTGTTTTATTAAGTGGACTTAGTTCATCTGTAAAAGCATTTGTTATCCCGCCCTCTATTGAGTCTCAAGCGGCGAGTAAACTGGTTCATATTCAGATTAAAGCCAAACAAGGTAATGCAGACGCACAATTTCTATTGGGCTTAATGAACCTTTCCGGACGATTTGTTACTCAAGATACCAAGCAAGGATTAAGCTGGGTTAATCTTGCTGCGCAACAGCAAAATATTAAGGCGCAACAAACATTAGCTGACCTAGCTTTTGACGGCAAATTAATTCCGCGGGATTTAGCACTTGCCGAGAAATGGTATTTGCAAATGGTTGCACAGGGGGATAAGTGGGCTCATTTTCGTTTAGGGTTTATTTATTCTGCTGGTGGTGATGGCGTAGTGCGTAATTGTGGTAAAGCAATGGAGCAGTTTAGTGCTGCGGGAGATGCTGTTTCAATGGGCAATATTGCGTGGATATTAGCTACATGCCCTGAAGCGGAATATCGCGATGGTTCACGTGCAGTATCGATGTCGTTAAAGTTACTTGAGCACAATCAGAATGATCCGACGGTATTAGATAATCTTGCGGCCGCGTATGCAGAACAGGGTGATTTTACTGCGGCGATAGATACCCAGAAAAAAGCGATTGATGCGTTGAAAGATAACCCTGAGATTGTGCGCAGCGATGAATTTATTTTACGTTTGAAGCAGTATCAGAATAATCAAGCTTATCGAGAAGTTATCCCACTGATGTAATGCTCTGAGTGAGCAATGTGAGTCATTTACTATTATCAATCAGTCAGTGTATTCACTTGTTTATCAGAAGAGATAAAAGTTGATGTGGGTGCTGGAACATCGACTTTTTTGGGTTTCGTTGATGTGCTTAATGCACTAACAGATCAAAAAGGGGGAATTAGCACTTCAAGCACATCAACTGCCGTTATTTCGCTTGAAATCACGATGCAGCTATCTTAATTGTTCTGACTTAAATCAAACTTAATCGGGTTTGATATCATCAAGGTTTTGCAACTCTATACGCTTATCCATTAAGTCTTTAACTAATGGCGTTAAAATTAATTCCATTGCTAATGACATTTTTCCACCGGGAACAACCAGTGTATTAACGCGTGACATAAATGAGCCTTGGATCATGTTGAGGTAATAAGGGAAATCAACATTGTTAATGCCGCGAAAGCGAATCACTAAAAAGCTTTCATCTAGGCTAGGTATGTCTTTTGCGCTAAAGGGATTTGAGGTGTCTACGGTAGGCACTCGTTGAAAATTAATGTGTGTCCGTGAAAATTGCGGCGTCATGTGCTTGATGTAATCGTCCATACTACGGACTATCGAGCCCATTACTTTTTCACGACTATGACCCCTATCGTTTGTGTCGCGAATAATTTTCTGAATCCACTCTAAATTGACAATCGGCACCATGCCTATCAATAGATCAACATGTTTAGCGACATCGGCATCTTCCGTCACCACACCACCGTGTAGCCCTTCGTAATACAGCATATCGGTATTGGCTGGCAAATCACGCCATTGCGTGAATGTACCAGGCATTTGGTTAAATGGCACCGCTTCATCGAAGGTGTGCAAGTAGCTGCGGGTTTGGCCATTGCCTGTATCACCATAGCTTGTAAAACACTCTTCGAGTTTTTTGAAATTATTGGCTTCGGGGCCAAAATAGCTTAGATTTCGATTTTCAGCCTGTGATTTTCGAATTAACACTTCCATTTCTGCGCGGGTGAAATTATGGAAACTATCACCTTCAACGAATGCAGCATTAATACCCAGCTGTCTAAAAATATGAATGAAGGCCGTCGTGGTTGTCGTTGTGCCAGCACCAGATGAACCGGTTACAGCAATAATAGGATGTTTTGCTGACATGTTATTTGCCTAGGTAAAGTTGTGGACGCGAAAAATCGAGTCACTAGTTATACGGTAATCATCACCCGTGGGTCAATTCTTCGCGGGTAACAATGTGATCATTTTGTGGTAAAACCATTGTTTTTTTTACAACTAATCGAAAGATGAACGTGAAATATGCTCGCGTTGTCTAATGGCGATAGACTCATCATCCTCACTATACTCGACAACTAAGTCGCCTTTTTTTAGTGCTAGCTTACATTGGTCCATTGCACGACTTAATTGTTGCTCGTCTGCGTCACTAAAACTGCCATCTTCAAGTTGTGATAACAGATATTCTTTTATCATACGTTGAAGTACTTCTTGAGGTAATGAAAGTAACGCTTCATAAGGCACAAGCATGGTGTATTTCCTATTAATGACTGACTAAAGAAGCGTGGGCATCGTGTTCGGTTACTGTATCACTCGCCGTTAGTATAAACTCGATGATGCGACGTTCGAGGTAAAAGCGCGGTTTCCAAGGCCAGCCACCTTCAACAAAACCTACATGTCCGCCAAACTGATGCAACTCGTATTCAACCATAGGCGACAATTGAGCTTGGTTTGGGATCACTTCATCAGTCATGAAGGGGTCATCTTTGGCGTGGATGACTAATGTGGGCTTGGTAATATGTTGCAAATAGCCTAGGCCGCTAGATTGTTGATAATAATCATTAACGTCAATAAAACCATGCAAAGGTGCAGTGACTTTATCGTCAAATAAATAAAAGGTATTGAGCATTTTGAGCTGTTCTTTAGTGATCGGCATTTGCTCGGTTAACTCTGCAGTGTTAATTTTTTCGAGCATTTTATCTTGTAAGCGTTTAATTAAAAAGCGTTGATACAGAGTTGAAAAACCATTTTCTAAGCGTTTTGCACATGCGCTTAACGTGAGAGGCGCCGACACAACCACAGCGCGTTCGAGTAAGCTATGCTGTTGTTTGCTGCCTTGGTATTTTGCCAATACATTACCGCCTAAACTGTAGCCAACAGCATACAATGGCGAGTCTGGATAGTAGTGTTTTAGTTGTTCTAAGGTGTAGGCTAAGTCGTTTACATCGCCGCTATGATAACTGCGAGCTAAGCGGTTAGGTTCACCCGAACAACCTCGATGATGATGAACGACAGCAGACATTTTGGCTTTTTTTGCTTCGATGAGCATTCTGCGTGCATAATGCGATTCTGTGTTACCTTCAAGACCATGGATAATCACTAAAATAGGCGCGCCATTTTGTGCTTGGCCTAGCCAATCTAAATCGATAAAGTCGCCGTCGGGTAACTCTTGTCGTTGCCTAAATGTTATTGGTCTGGCCACTTTAAAAATGAATGGTAGAATCGTTTGTACATGCGGGCTAGTAGCCCACCAAGGCGGAGTGAACAAGGTTTTCATAGAAGGAATATTTCTGTAATTGTTTGTGAAAATTTAAACGTATGTTTAAATGTTACTCATGCCACTCTACCACATAAAAAATAGAGACAACAATAAACTCAAGGGGAAGTAAATGAAGCGGCGTGCCTTTCTTACTGGTGCTTTTGCTGGAACTGCGGCAATAGCACTCGGCGTTAATTTATATTCACCTAGCATCACGACCTCTACCGATGATATTCATCATCGAGTGTTGTTCAGTGTGTTGCTGCCAGTGTTCTTAGACGGTGCATTGCCCGAGGTTCCAAGCCATAGAGAAATCGCGATAAATCGCACATTGGATGCGATTTCACAATCAATTACTCATTTGCCTGTAGAACAACAACAAGAGTTAATGGAATTGTTGGAGTTGCTTGAAGGACGCTTCGGCTTATTGTTGCTCAGTGGCAGTATGACACCGTTGTTAATGCGTGAACCAAAGCAATTGATTGACATGTTAGAGTTTTGGCGACACAACTATTTGGACATGTTAACGACCGCTTATAACGGATTACGTGAATTGATAATGGCAAGTTATTACGCCTGTCCGGAACATTGGGGCAATTTACGTTATGTAAAGCCTACTTTCTTGGTGCATAACGCGCATTAATCCCTCATGTAAGGAGCTCTCCCTTGGCCATTATTGATCCTATTATTACCGGATTAAGTTCAGGCTGGCATCATATCGATGCTAGTACCTTAGAAATGGATCGCCACTTTGACGCTGATGTTGTTATTGTTGGCACCGGAGCTGGCGGCGGCACCGCAGCAGAAATACTCACTGAAGCTGGATTAAAAGTGATTATGATTGAAGGCGGATCGCTAAAATCATCAACTCACTTTGATATGGAAGAGCGCCACGCTTATCCGAATTTGTATCAACAAGCAGCCGCAATGAAAACTGCAGATAAAGGTATTGGTATATTTCAAGGTCGAACGGTAGGCGGTTCAACCACGGTCAATTGGACAACCTCAATTAGAACTCCAGAACAAACCTTGGCCTTTTGGGAGCAAGAAAAATCGGTAAAAGGTTTGTCCTCGCAAGATTTACTGCCTTGGTTTGAATTGATGGAGCAGCGGCTCAATATTGAACAGTGGCAGTTTGAGCCCAATAGAAACAATGGTGCACTGCGCGAAGGTTGTGAAAAGCTGGGTTGGGATTACACCGTCATTAAACGTAATGTTAAAGGTTGCTGGAATACCGGTTACTGTGGCATGGGTTGTCCCGTTAATGCCAAACAATCTATGTTAGTGACTACTATTCCAGCGGCTTTGGACAAAGGCGCGACGTTGATTTCTCGCGCCAAGGTCATCAAACTTGAACACAAAGGCGATCAAGTTGTTGGTTTAACGGCGCAGGCATTAACCGAAGGGTTAATGCCGACATCGGTTAACATTACTTTTAGTGCTAAGCATTATATTTTAAGTGCGGGTGCAGTTCATACACCAACGATATTAATGCGTTCTAATACCCCAGATCCACATAAGCAATTAGGCAAAACGTTTTTACATCCGTCATTGTTATCGGGCGGTATTTTTGCAGAACAAATTAATGGTCACAGTGGTGCGCCGCAATCTATCTATTCAGATGAATTTGTTTGGCGTGATGGCGCGACTGGCGATTTAGGTTATAAGCTTGAAGTTGCGCCTGTACATCCCGTGTTGATAGCATCTAAAACCATTGGTTATGGTGTAAGCCACGCACAATTAATGGCTAACTTTAACCAAATGCAGGTGACTATTGCGCTTATTCGTGATGGTTTTAATCAGCAATGTCCTGGTGGTCAGGTAAGATTAACCGATACGAGTTTGGCGTTAGATTATCCTTTAGATAAAGGTTTTTGGGATGGTGCTCGTCGGGCATTTTTGTCGATGGCCGAATTACAATTTGCTGCAGGAGCCAAAAAGGTGTTGCCGATGCATGATGGCTTGTCATTTCTTAATTCGTGGAGTGAAGCAAAGCAGGCTATCAATAATGCCGATTTAGGTTTATTAAAAACCATTGTCGCGTCGGCCCATGTGATGGGCGGTTGTGCAATGGGTGAAGATAAAACCCTATCAATGGTCGATACTTTTGGTTATTCGCATTACCTTGAAAATTTATCGGTGATGGATGGTTCGGTATTCCCAACAAGTTTAGGCGCGAATCCGCAGTTGTCTATTTATGGTCTAGTGGCTCGAAATGCAACGGCATTAGCACAAAAATTGACTCAAACTAGCTAGCTGAACGGCTTGGTATGCCTTAGCATGGCGGTATATCAACGTACGGCAAGTCGCTAAACCAGATGATGCGTTATGAGTGAGCAAGGCCGGTTTGGGTGGTCAACTCAGTCATAATGCTTTCATCTAAGCCAAATAAGCTAAGGTAGTGTTGTATATTGCTCGGCTCAGTATTATCAGGTTCAATATCTAACGTTTTCCCCTGCAGTAAGTTCAATTTGTGTAATAACATGTACTGAGATTTACGTTCCATAATGAGCTCAACATCGAGCATTTTTTGATATTCTTCACCGTCTAAGTATGCTTTAGCAATCCGCCGTAATCGTCGATAAGGTTGCAACACATTTGCTTCCCATTGATCTACAACACCTGTCAATAATTCCCACAGTTGTGGCGTCAACACATATTGCTGTTGATCAAGGTATTGAGCCAATAATAAAATATTCACATTTACTTGGTAAGTGTCTTGTAAGTTTATGTAAAAATTGGGATTAGTTGAGTAATTTTGTTCGCAATCATGCCAAATTAAATAGCTAAATGTTTGCTGGTGAGAAGGCCGCGACATACAGTATCCCTTACAGCCTTAAGTGGTGTGAGTTAACACCACTTAAGGCTTGAATAAAATAAAACTAACTGTTTATTGAAAATCTTGTTCGAAAAGCTCTATCTGCTCTTGAATGTCTAACCAATGCATTTCACTTTCATCCATAGCTTGAGTCAGCGTAGTCCGTTCGTTGAGGACATTGGTCATTTTAGCTTTGTTCTCGGCTTCGTATAAGCTGCCATCGGCTAACTCAATTTCTAATTCGGCTAATCTGGCATTAATTTTTTGCTGTTGATTTTCTAACTTTACTTGTTGTTTTTTCAGCGGCGATACTTTCTGACGTAATTCAGCTTCCATTCTTTTTTGCTGTTTTTTATCAACAGCATCACCGCCAGTGCCAACATCTGTTTTGTTGTTGGCTTGTGCTAGTTTGGCGGCATCGAGCAACCATTGATGATAGTCATCTAAGTCACCGTCAAAAGGTGTTACAACACCTTGGTCAACTAAGTAATAATCACTACAACTTAATCGTAATAGGTGACGATCGTGTGACACGATGACCATTGCACCCTCAAAGGTTTGCAATGCCATGGTGAGTGCGTGACGCATCTCTAAATCTAAATGGTTGGTCGGTTCATCGAGTAATAGTAAATTTGGACGCTGCCAAACCACTAATGCTAATACTAGGCGGGCTTTTTCGCCGCCAGAAAACGGCCGTACTGGCGATAAGGCCATATCACCATTAAAGCCAAACCCGCCTAAAAAGTTGCGTAATTCTTGTTCGCGAACACTTGCTGGTGCAAGTCTTACTAAGTGTTGCATTGGAGAGTCATCAAGCGTTAAAAATTCAACTTGATGCTGAGCAAAATAACCAATATTCAATCCTGGGTTAGGTTGGTATTTACCCGTTTTAGCTTGTAATTGCCCTGATAACAGTTTGATCAGCGTCGATTTACCGGCACCATTTCTACCTAACAAACCAATACGCGCACCAGGGACTAGGTTTAACTCAACCTGTTTCAGGATGGTGTTATCTTCATAACCAATAGAGACATTTTCCATTACCACTAATGGGTTAGGTAGCGCTTCTGGTTCTCTAAAGGCCATTTGAAATGGATTGTCTACTTGCGAGGGCAACAAATCGGCCATGCGTTCGAGGGCTTTTAAGCGGCTTTGTGCTTGTTTAGCTTTACTGGCTTTATAGCGGAAACGATCAACAAATGACTGCATATGTGAGCGTTCTTTTTGTTGACGCTCAAAGGCGACTTGTTGCTGGGCCATGCGTTCGGCGCGTACTCGTTCAAAAGAAGAGTAATTACCTTTGTAGTAATTTAGTTTGTGATTTTCAACATGAACAATTTCACCAACAATGCCATCGATAAAGTCACGATCGTGACTGATCAAAATGAGTGTCCCTTGATAAGATTTTATCCAACCTTCTAACCAATACATGGTATCTAAGTCTAAGTGGTTGGTTGGCTCATCGAGTAACAATAAGTCTGAACGACATAATAGTGCTTGGGCTAAGTTGAGGCGCATACGCCAACCACCAGAGAAGCTTTTTACCGGGTTACTTTGGTCTGCATCCTTAAATCCTAAGCCTGCTAATAGCGCGCCTGCTCGAGCTTTGATGGCATAGCCGCCAATAGCATCAATTTTGCCGTGAATAAGCGCAATGGCATTACCGTTATTGTCGGTTTGGGCTTTCTCTAGTTGGGCTTCTAAATCACGGTATTCAGTGTCACCGTCGAGGACATACTCTAGAGCCGACACATCTAATGCCGGTGTTTCCTGCGCAACAGAGGCAACTTGCCAGCCTGAGGGGAAACTAAATTCACCCTTATCTAGATGTAAATGACCCAAAATCAAGGCAAGCAATGATGATTTACCTGTACCGTTGGCGCCGACAAGGCCAACCTTGTGTCCGGGATAAATCGTCAGTGAGGTTTCATCGAGTAAGGTTTTACTGCCGCGAATTAACTGAGCTTGGCTTATGTTGATCATTAATTACAACTTGATACTTAAGAATAGAATAATGGTGCAGATAATATCGCATCTACGATTTATTTCCCACAATCACGGGACTCATGTGGGCTAATCATGGCAAAATAGGCGTATAAATCAGGTAAAGACCTTATTGAGTTAACCGCTCATTCAGTAAACACTAAGTTGAGTAAATCATGACCAAAATTAAAAAGCGTTTTGTTGCAGGGGCTAAATGCCCTAAATGCAGTGCTAAAGACAGTATTTTATTGTTTAAAGAAAATGGAATTGAAACGGTTGAATGTACTGACTGTGATTATCGTGAGCAACAAACGGATATTAAAGTGCCTCAAAAAAACAGTGGTAGCATGATCGGGGTATTCAAACCTGATTAACATGTAGTGGCATCTCAACGCAGATGAAGAGTTGAGTTAGTTACTCATATATTCATCTGGTTGTGTTTCAGCAGATATCTTCATTTTATGTTTAGTTAATATCTGGATAACATTAGTATTATTTTTAATTAGGCCGTTGAAGCGTGTAGTAATTTCTTGTAATTCTAGGCCGTAACTTGGGTCGTCTCTAGGTTTAGTTTGCCAGTAACGCTTACGATCCAATTTTTGTATTTCGCTAGCCCGTAAAATTTCAAAATAGCTGTTTTCTTGATTTAAGCGATAAATTTCACCATCAAGTAGCTGCAGTAATTTCTCTTTAGAAATGGTTTGTTTATTGAGTATTGCTTCTAAGGGATCTTGTTTGAGCTCGCGCTTGTCAGAGTCAACCTCAGTGGTGATACCCAATTGGTATTCAATTTTATGTTGGCTATATTCCTGAGGGCAAGCTGTTTGGCTGAAAACGACTTTTTCATCCATCATGCATTTGTAAATAGTATTGGCTTGAGCAGTAAAAGTGCTCATGGCGAGTACGATGAATAACAGTCTTTTTGCCATGCGGCCACACATCCTTTTGTCATCACTATTACGATTTTGATATCACATGTTTACGTTTTCGACACTAGGCCTTGTCGATGATGCATTCAACCTCACAGTTGACAACCATGTCTAGCTGCTAATGGTAAGCAATCACCGGTTACGTATTTTGGCTAAAGGTATTGTTTTTTACTGTATCTTGCCAACTCACTTATTTAACTAGTGTTTTGATGAGCTTATGTACTTAAACAGATTAGCATGTTTTAACGCTACGCAAGTAAGACATTACCCATACTCGTTACCGGATATTGAATACTCGGCAATCATACCTTGCTAACTATATAACTATAATCACGTCGATAACACTATTCTAACGCTTAAATATGGTTCAATTTTATCGATAAAACCAGTTTTTTGACAATGGAAATCTCAATAAAATAAAAAATCTTTGTTTTTTATTTTATTGAGTTAAGCCAAAAAATAATGTTTTTTTAGCGAAGCGTACTATGTGCCTAACTTGAATGACGAGAAAATGACACGTTGTCTATCAAGCGCGCTTTGCCGAGATACGCCGCCCCAATAACCACTAGTTCACTGTCAGCTGCCGTTACTTGGCGTAATGTATTGGCATTTCTCACTTCGAGATAATCAGGAGTAAAACCAACTGTTATAAGTCGTTTTTTGGCAGTTGAGATAGCTTGTTGTATTGCTTCACCGCGTTGAATCGCGTTAACAATACTGTCTAATGCTTGTTTTAATGTTGCTGCTGAGTGTTTTTCTTCAATGGTTAAATAGCCATTACGAGAGCTCATCGCAAGACCCGACGCTTCTCGGATAGTTTCCACTCCAATTACATCGATTGGCATCGATAAATCTTCAACCATGGTTTTGATAATCATCAATTGTTGAAAATCTTTACGGCCGAATAAGGCGATATCAGGTTGAACAATATTAAACAGTTTGGAAACTATAGTGGCCACACCACGAAAATGACCTGGGCGGCTTGCACCGCATAATTCATCACCAATTTCTGGTACTTCAATAAATGTTTGCTGTGCCAATCCTTTGGGATAAATAATCTCAGGTGTTGGAGTGAAGAGTAGTTCTGTTCCGGCAAGCATTAGCTTTTCGCTATCTTGTGCGAGTGTGCGTGGGTAACCCTCTAAGTCTTCATTGGCACTAAATTGCATCGGATTAACAAAAATAGATACCACCACATGGTCTGCGCGCTTTTTAGCTTCATTCACTAAGGTAATGTGACCTTGGTGTAAGTTACCCATAGTAGGCACAAAAGCAACCGTTTCGCCTTTGCTGCGCCAAGTCTTAACATGTTCGCGAATGGTTGAGATAGCGGAAGTGGTTATCATTTTCTGTTCGAACCTTAATAAAAACAATGTAGTCATTGATGTAGATTTAATGATTAGCCTCAAGCCGAATAAGAGCTAGGGTAATCGATAACAACGGGTTTATTTCGCATCTGCAAATCAAACTTGCCGTTTGTGTTGCTAACGAAGGTGCATTGACTCATCAACTGTCGATCTATTGTAAGTCAATGCAACGTAGATAGCAGAGCAAAAATGATAATAAATTTATATTATCAAGATGTTATATTAATTAAAGGTATGTTCTTCCGCTGGGAATGTGCCGTTAGCAACTTCATCAATATAAGCTCTGATAGCCGAACGTATTTCGCCGGTTTGTTTGAGGTAGTTTTTTGAAAAACGGGGAATGTAGCCACTCGAAATGCCTAAAACATCGTGCATAACAAGAATTTGGCCATCGGTGTCAGCTCCAGCGCCGATACCGATAACTGGAATGGTTAGTGCTTCAGTAATGGCTTTAGCCAGGGAGGCTGGAATACACTCAACCACTAATAATTGCGCACCAGCAGCTTGCAATGCTTTAGCTTCATCTAGAATGCGTTGCGCGTTATCAGCGTCGCGACCTTGCACTTTAAATCCGCCAAAAACGTTCACCGACTGTGGCGTTAACCCTAGGTGAGCACAAACTGGAATACCACGTTCGGTTAACATTTTTACGCTTTCAAGTAACCAATGTCCGCCTTCTAATTTAACCATGCTGGCACCTGCCTGCATTAATATTGCAGCGTTAGTCATGGTCTGTTCTGGGGTGCTATAGCTCATAAACGGCATGTCTGCGATGAGTAATGCGCGCGAAACACCACGTTTGACACAAGCGGTATGGTAAGCAATATCGGCAATGGTTACTGGTAAGGTATCGTTATGGCCTTGAAGCACCATACCGAGTGAATCACCCACTAGAAGTACATCAACACCTTCACTGTCAAATGCGCCGGCAAAGCTAGCGTCATAAGCCGTTAATGCGGTGAACTTTTTACCTTCTTGTTTGAACTTGATTAGGGTCGAACTGGTGACTTTTGACATAGTAGACTCTTAAAACAATATTGAAATACTAAAAGCTGAGCTTAATCTTCTGTCTGTTAAGATCAACTTTAATCGATAAGCTTTTGTAATTCATCACGCATTGCCACACTAATAAGGCTTTCAAGGCTTGTATTACAAGGCAATGTTAGCCCTGGTGCAATGTCTGCTAATGGAACTAACACAAAACTGCGTTGCTTCATGCCGTAATGAGGCACACAAAGTCGAGGTTCGTTGATGTGTTGTTGACCATAGAGTAACAAATCTAAATCTAAGGTACGAGGTCCCCAGTGTTCAAGTCGTACACGCCCTTGTTGTTGCTCGATTTCTTGTAAGGTATCGAGTAACTCAATGGGCAATAGCGAGGTTTCAAACCCCGCGACAGCATTGACATAATCTGGCTGAATAACATCACCCATGGGCTTGGAACCATAATATGCTGACACCGTAAAAGTGTTGTTTATTGCCAATGCCTTTAGCGCCAATACTGCAACATCGAGTTGTTGTATTGGCTCTGCTAAATTAGCGCCTATGGCGACATAAACTTGAACCGCCATGATTGTTATTCTTCCGCTGGTTTGGCTGCTGGTTTACGGCGACGCTTACGCTGTGGTGCATTTCTGTTACGATTATTGCTGCCTTTGATGCTTTTAGCTATGTCGCTACGGTCAGTTTCATCAGCTTCTACAAACGCTTTCCACCACTCAGCTATCTTGGCAATATTACCCATTTCAACTTCACCGCGCAGTAGCAGTAAATCATAAGCTGCTCTGAATTTAGGGTGCTCTAGTAGTTTAAATGCTCGAGTGCCTTGACCGCGTTCTAATCGTAACTGCAATTGCCAAATGTCGCGTGCTGGAGTGCTAAATCGGCGTGGTAAGCTAATTGTTAGACACTGTTTTTCAAGCACATCACCCATTGCAGCAACATATGCATCGTAATGAGTTAAGCCGCTTTCAATGGCAATATCATCAGCTCGTTGCTTAACGGGATACCACAAGATTGCCGCAAAGAAAAATGCCGGAGTCACGGTTTTATCTTCGCTAACACGGATATCGGTATTACGCATAACGACTTGCAGCATTTTAGCGGCATACCCTTTAGGCGACTCTTCAATTAATGCACCGACTTGTGGGAACAAGGGCGCGAATAAACCAAAACGTTGCATCATGTGGTAATTAGCTTCTGCTTTACCGGCAAAAAACAGTTTCAATACTTCTTCATACATGCGCGCAGCAGGAATATCGGCTAGCAATGGAGCAAGGGCTTTGATGGGATCCGCTGTCACGGCATCGATTTGCATATCAAGTTTCGTCGCAAAACGAACAGCACGAAGCATACGCACCGGGTCTTCGCGGTATCGCGTGTCTGGGTCGCCAATAAGCTTAATCGTTCTAGCATTGAGATCGTTTATTCCACCACCATAGCTGCGAATAGAATAATCACTAATATCATAGTAGAGCGCGTTAATGGTGAAGTCACGGCGCTCAGCATCTTCATCGATCTCACCGTAGACGTTATCGCGTAACAAACGGCCTTCAGCGTTGGATTTTGATACTTTATCATTGCTTTCACTGTGGTGACCGCGGAAAGTGGCAACCTCAATGACATCACGACCAAAAACGATATGCGCCAGTCTAAAGCGACGGCCGACTAAGCGACAATTGCGGAATAACTTTTTAATGTCATCTGGGGTGGCATTAGTGACGACGTCAAAATCTTTCGGTTCAAGACCTAATAGAATGTCACGTACTCCACCGCCCACTAAATAAGCTTTGTAGCCAGATTTATTAAGACGATAAAGTACTTTTAGTGCATTTTCACTAATTTGACGACGTGAAATTGAGTGACCATCTCTGGAGATAATATCCAGACGTAAGCCATCTTCTTGAATGGGTTCTTCAAGGACTGGAGCTACTTTGTTGTTTTCAAATAGCTGTTTACAGAATTGGCTAATACGGCGAAAAATAATACACCTCGAAATGCTATAATAATTTGATTAAAAATCTGGCGGGTATAATACATTAAATGTGACCGAATGAGTATACGTACAGTTGCGCTAAAAAGGGCTTAATGCAATAACTTATGTCAGTTAATGACGATACCTAGTTGTTTATTGTCGATAAGACAATTTCTTTTTGTGCAGGAATCGTGCTTAGGTCAAATTGTTCAACAGCCTGTTTAAGCATAACTTCTACCGAATCTACATCGACAGCTTTTTGGCCTAAAAAGGTCAGTGCCGCATTAATACTGGCTTGAGGGTGAATGACATCTATGGCTGGAGCATAATTCTGCTTGGATAATTTAAAGCCTTTCTCGGCACAAACTAACGGCAAATGTAGCCAATCAGGTGGCGTAAATTCCAATTGGGTAAACAAACTTATTTGTCGGCAACTGGCTTCAAGTAAATCACAACCTCTGACCACTTCAGTTATGCCTTGATATGCATCGTCGAGTACAACGGCGAGTTGGTAAGCATACAAACCATCACTGCGTTTAATAATAAAGTCTTCTTCGGCGAAAGCTTTATCAACCATCACCGAGCCTTGAAGTTTATCAACAAAATGATCAATTTTAACGTGATTACGAATTCGAATTGCGCCGTGTGTCAGTCTAGGCTGAAGTCGGCCACAACGGCCATCATACACTCCGCCGCTGGTTTGAATTATTTTACGTGTGCATTGGCAATAATAAGCAAGATCACTGGCGATAAACGCTTCAATTTGATCTTGATAAGCCTGATATCGTTGCTGTTGAAATAGTACGGTTCCATGCCAATGTAAGCCGTAGGCATCGAGTGTTCTAAGGATGTTATCGCTTGCACCGGGGACTTCGCGTGGCGGGTCGATATCTTCTATGCGGACAAGCCATTGGCCTTGCTGACTGTGCGCGCGAAGATAACTGCCTAATGCAGCAATGAGTGAGCCAAAATGCAGTGAACCTGATGGTGAGGGCGCAAAACGTCCGATATAGGATGGGGGAATCATGTTATAGCGTTGTTTTTCGTTAACATCGTATTGTTATTATCGTCAGTTAATGTGACAACACAACAGCCTTGTTAATTTGTTAGTGGGTAAATAAAGTCAATAAAAAGGGCGAGATAATCTCGCCCTAATCAATAACGGGTTAACCCGCCATTTGTTTTTCTTTTATTTCAGCTAGCGTTTTACAATCGATACATTGATCGGCTGTAGGGCGAGCTTCAAGTCGACGGATACCAATTTCTACGCCACATGAGAAGCAGAAACCAAAATCGTCTTCTTTGATCAACTGTAAAGTCTTTTCAATCTTTTTGATCAATTTACGTTCTCTGTCACGAGCGCGTAATTCTAAGCTGAATTCTTCTTCTTGTGCTGCACGGTCGACAGGATCAGGAAAGTTTGCAGCTTCATCTTGCATGTGAGTTAACGTACGGTCGACTTCTTCACGCAATTGGTTACGCCATGCTTCGAGGATCAATGTAAAGTGACCACGTTGCTTGGTATTCATATACTCTTCACCAGCCGATTCCTGGTAAGGATCTACTCCAGCGATAGCGAGTACGCCAAGTTTTTTCGTGCCTTGAGGCATAACGCATCTCCTGTAATCATTTGAGTTTTAAGGACGTCTTAAATTTATGGCCGCTATCTATACCAGAAACTCTATAGCGTGGCAAATTTTTTACTTGTTATTTAATTTTTATTTTGATCTACAGCATGACTTTACAAGCTGAAGTGATCAGGCTTCCCTGTGGCGAAAGCGCTGTTTTATAAGCTAGCACTTCAACGCCATTTGCTACGGCTTGTTCAAGTAAGTCTGCATATTGTGGATCTATATGTCGCGCGGGTTTAACACTAGTGATGCCACTGTGCTGCACCACAAATAATAAAACAGCACGATGGCCTAATTCCACCATGTGGATGAGTTCTCGCAGATGCTTTTGTCCACGAGTGGTTACGGCATCGGGGAAGTAACCCATTTTATCTTCTAGTAAAGTACAACTCTTCACTTCAATATAGCACTCTGGCCGGTTTTGGCTAGTGAGCAAGATATCGATGCGGCTATTTTCACTGCCATACTTTACTTCGCGTTTTAAATGCTCGTAACCTAATAGTTCGGTAATCACTTGCCGATTAATCGCTTCTTCTGCAAGAGCATTGGCTCGCCCGGTATTAATCCCGATATAATGCTGCTGATCTGTCTGCATTAACTCCCATGTGTGGGCATATTTTCGTTTTGGATTGTCGGAGCTGGAAAACCACACCTTTTCACCAGGGAATAAGCAATTTTTCATTGAACCAGTATTTGGGCAATGAATCGTGATTTCTTGCCCGTTAGGTAGCATGATATCGGCAAGAAAGCGTTTGTATCGTTTAATTAATACACCGGATTCTAATTCGGGAGTAAATTTCATCGATGACTCATCTAATGAGTTGATTTACAACAATGCTAACAAACTTTAGCGTGGTTTATCGATTATGTTTTGTCTACACTACTGCCATTAGCTCGTGATTAAGCTCGAGCATTGGTGTTATTTGGCTTACTACAAGGGATTATTATGAATATTATGACCGTTACGCTCACCACCGAAGCCCCTGCAGAACATTGGGGTAAAGCTGATGTGACTTACCAAGGTACTAAGGCAACAATCCATCTATCGGGTAGCGATGAACTGCGTCAAGTGCAGATGGCCGCAAGAAAAATCCGCAATCAAGGCATTAATTATGTGCAGCTAGACGGTGGCTTATGGACCCTGAATTCACAGTGGGCATTTGCACAAGGTTTTGCCACGGCTAAAGCAGGATACCAAGTGGACTGGTGTGGTAGTGACGCCGATAAAGAAACGTTGAATCAACGTGCCATAGCGGCCCAGTTTGCTCGCAAATTGATCAATGATACTCCAGAAGATTTATCGCCTTTATCGTTAGCTAATCAAGCGGCGTCTTGGTTAAAAAATATTGGTGGTGACCATGTCAGTTTTAACATTATTGAAGGCCATGAATTATTAGAAAAAAAATGGGTCGGTATTCATGCTGTGGGTCGTGGTAGTGAACGTCCTCCTGCATTGTTAGAGCTTGATTTTAATCCGTTAGGGGCAGATGCTCCAGTCTCTGTTGCCTTAGTGGGTAAAGGTATTACGTTTGACTCAGGCGGCTATAGCTTGAAGTCGTCAGAAGGTATGTTAGCGATGAAGTGTGACATGGGCGGTGCTGCCACTGTTACTGCTGCATTGGGATTAGCCATGAAGGCTGGTTTGAACAAACGCGTTAAGCTATTTTTGTGTTGTGCAGAAAACTTAGTTAGCGGTAATGCTTTCAAGCTGGGTGATATTCTAACTTACAAAAACGGCACCACGGTTGAAATTGTTAATACTGATGCTGAAGGACGTTTAGTTCTAGCCGATGGTTTACAAGCTGCATCAGAAACGGGCGCAGGCTTAATTATTGATGCTGCAACGTTAACCGGCGCTGCTGTGATGGCTGTGGGCTCAAATTATAACGCCATTTTTTCACCACAAAAGGCGACATTACAGCTTGCACAGCAATGTGCTGAAGCCGTTTCTGAAAACGTATGGCCATTGCCGTTGGATGCTTGGCATAAAGATATGTGTCCATCAGCTTATGCTGATACTGCAAACAGTCGCCCAGTTAAAGGTGGCGGTGCAGGTGGCGCATCAAATGCGGCCGGTTTCTTATGGCGTTTTGTGTCACCAAAAGCGAATTGGTTACACGTTGATCTCGCAGGTGCTTTTGAATCATCAGCGTCGGCGCTATGGGCCGCTGGTGCGACAACGCATGGCGTATTGACCATTGCTGAGTTATTAAAAGACTAGTCATCAATTGTACTTAACATTAAACCGTCGCTCACATTCTGTGGTGACGGTTTTTATTTTTGCAGTAACGGCCAACTTTCTAATATCGTGTAGTTAACGTTATGGTGGTGGCCAGTCGATTGATATAAATGTAAATGGCTTGGTGCGATGATGAGCTGAGTGTCCTTTACCACGGCTGGTAAAGAAGCTGTTGTCACCCTACGAAATAGACTAATGTGCGGAACATAATCGTATTGACTGATGGCTAGATGGTGAGTTTTTGCAATGTTGTTAATGTCATTCGCCATAGTGTTTAATGATGTACTCGCTTGTCCTTTTAAACAGATTAATTGTGCTGTTTGCCACCAAGCGAAGGTGTCGATAACTTGACTGAAAGTTGTTTTAGGCATCTGATTTATTGCTTCATGGATTTTTGAACAAGTGGTCGGATCTATTTGACCGAAAAAGCCTAATGTTATGTGTAAGTTGTGTGCTAAAGTGGCTACTGAATTTGTATTTATTTTAGTTATAAGTGTTTGTTGTAGATGTAATATTTTATCTATTTGTGGTTTGTCTACGCTAAAGCCGACAAATAATCTTGCTGACGAAGGTGTTTGCATCCGATTGGCCCTATTATTTATTGAGCTGAAACATAAACGTTGATAGATTAACAATACTACCGATTTTAAAAACATATCGTGGTTTCAGTTAACTACCTAATCAATATAGTGCTTATAGTTAGTGCTTATAGTTAGCGCTTATAGTTAGCGATATGGCATCCACAAGATAACTGATTTTATTCCCAAGCAAATTGAATTGCTAACCTTGAATGAGTTGATGAATGGCCGATAGCACCCAGCAACTATTGAAAAGTGTTTTTACAAATGGACCTATTGAGGGTAGTAATACTTCGGTGTTATCACTGCTTAATCAAGCATTACAATTAGTCTGTCAAAGGCTAGAATGCAGCGCTGCATTTGTGTTGACGAGTCAATATGATAAATTATTTGCCGTCGATACTGATATTATCGACACTTCAGAGCAACAATGTGTCAGTCATTTTGGTGCTTCACCAGCATCAGAAGCGCTGTTTAACCAGCATTTACAAGATAATTTGTCACTGTGCGAATCATTATTTAACAGTTATCAAGCAATCATTTATCCTCATTCCCCAGAGCAATCATTTACCGCTGACGAAAATCGACTCCTTACACCGCTTTTAGGCATCTTTAATCAACTCGATATTGATTGTAAGCATCTTGCTCTGAGTCCTGTTTTGCACGTTGGCAATGTTAAAGTTGTTTTAGGCACTATGTGTGCATCCGATGCTAATCCAGTTGTGAGTCAGCAAGATGATCCTTGTACGTTTGTGCAAAAGTTACTCGATGATACTGCATATCAATTAGCCTCTTCACTTGAACTTCGTCGTTTATCCGTGCTTTTAGACAGTAAAGATAAACAGTATCAAGAGCTATTTCAGTTACTGCCGATGCCATGTGCGTTGATTGATTTACACAATAATGTTGTATTGCAAAATGATGCGAGTAAACAAAATTTACCCATTACAGTCGGGCAGAGTTTATTTACGTTGCTACGAGAAGATGATCACCCACTATTACTCGATACCTTGCATATCGTTCGAGAAGGTATTTTACGCCAAGCCTGGTGTGAAGTGCCGTTACGAAATGGGGTTCAAATATACTGGTATAAGTTTAGCTTTTGCCATGCACTTAATAAACAGCAACAGTTATTATTAATGATTGAAGATGTCACCGAACGTTATCGACTTGCCGATGAGTTATCGTTTCATTCCAATTATGATGTGCTGACCGGATTGCCAAATCGATTACAGTTCGAAAACATGCTTGAAGAGTTATTAAAAGACGACGAACACGCTCCGGCTTGTATTGCCTTTCTCGATCTCGATCAATTTCAAGTGGTAAATGATCTTAGTGGTCATCAAGCGGGTGATGTGTTGCTGCAACAAGTGGCGACTCGCTTAAAACAATTATTACGTAAAGACGATGTGGTTGCGCGTTTAGGCGGCGATGAGTTTGGCTTATTGATGCATTATTCTGATACCGCATCGGCGCAACAAGTGGCAAAACGAATTTGCCAACAGTTGTTTGATCATGAATTTACTTGGAAAGGTATCAAACACAACATTAGTGCCAGCATTGGCATTGCCAAAGTCGATTATGTTGACTCCGATATTTACGGTGTGATGAGTAAAGCTGATGCCGCTTGCCGCTTGGCCAAAGAAGAAGGCCGTAACCGTTGGCATTTTTATAATCCTGACGACCCACAAATGCACATGATGTATAACCAAATGCTGGCATCTGTGGATATTACAGGCGCACTGGCATTAAATCAGTTCGAGCTATTCTATCAATTAATTGAGCCGCTCGATAAACCCGACACTGGCATCCACATGGAAATTCTACTTCGCATGGTGCAGAGTGATGGCCAATATGTATCGCCGGGGGTGTTTTTACCTGCTGCTGAGCGTTATAACTTAGCGCCTCGAGTAGACCGTTGGGTTATCGATAATTTATTGACGTGGGGCGGTAATAATTTAGCTACATGGGAACAGCTTTCTATGGTGTCGGTGAATTTGTCTGCGATGTCACTTGCTGACCAAAAGTTCATGACTTGGCTCGAAATGCGCTTAATGGTTGAACCTGAGCTGGTGAGTAAATTATGTTTTGAAATAACCGAAACTGCAGCGGTAAGCCAATTAGACCAAGCTACCGGATTAATTGAGTTGTTACGACCATTTGGTTGTAAGATTGCATTAGATGATTTTGGTTCTGGTTTTTCTAGCTTTGCATATTTGAAATGTCTTGATGTCGATTACGTTAAAATTGACGGCCAATTTGTAGTGAATTTATGCGAAAACCGCAGTGATAAAGCCATTGTTTCGGCTATTTGTCAGCTCGGAAAAGACATGGGGTTTGAAGTTATCGCAGAGTTTGTTGAAAACACTGATATTGGCGTATATCTGAAAAATATTGGCGTCGATTATGCGCAAGGCTATGCTATTAATAAACCGACACGATTAGCTGAACTACAACACGGTTTACGAACTCCCTGGTTAATCTAAATGAGTAAAATGACTCAATAACTGAGAGCGGTTAATTGCTTTGTTAAAAAGGTAGCCAAATAGGCTCTGAAATAGGCAATTAATGACACCTTGATACAATGTGGGTAAAATGAACCGCAGAAAATAGCCGTAAAAGTTAATCGCGTTGACCTCAAAACAAGTATTGCAGCAGCACCCATCATTGATGCCCACGACATTGCCGATTCACGCGGTACTCGACTCGTTGCGTGTGCAGTTTTCGGCCCATTCACACATTATTATCGAAGCGCCAACCGGTGCAGGTAAATCCACAGCATTACCATTAGCGATGTTAGCCTGGCCTGAAATTCATGGCAAAATTCTGATGTTAGAACCCCGTCGAGTCGCGGCCCGCAATGTCGCTAAGTTTATTGCCCAACAATTGGGCCAAAATGTTGGCCAGCAAGTGGGTTATCGTGTCCGTGGCGAATCAAAAGTCAGCGCAGATACTCGATTAGAAATTGTCACCGAAGGTATTCTGACCCGCATGATCCAACAAGACCCAGAGCTTAGTGGGATTGATGTGATTATTTTCGATGAAATACATGAGCGTCATCTTACGACTGATTTAGGCTTGGCTTTAGCACTGGAAGTGCAGCAATCATTACGTGACGATTTACACATTATTGCTATGTCTGCCACCTTGTCTGGCTTACCGCTAGACACGTTAATGCCCGATGCTGCGCAAATACACAGTGATGGTCGCAGTTTTGAGGTTGAGATTGCTTATCAGCCTTGCCCTGGGCAACAGTTGTGGCTAACACACATGTCCCGTGTGATTATCGATACCATTTCCGATCCCAATCTAGCGCAATATCAACAGGGCAGCGTTTTGGCGTTTTTACCCGGTAAAGGTGAAATTCGTAAATTAGCTGGATTATTGCGTGAGCGTTTAGATGCATCATGGCTTATTTGTCCTATGTATGGCGACTTGTCGTCAGCGGAGCAAGATCAAGCGATTCGTGCAGCAGAACCGGGTAAACGTAAAATCGTCCTCGCGACTAACGTGGCTGAATCGAGTTTAACGATTGAAGGCATCACCCTTGTTATAGACAGCGGTTATCGACGTGAAGCGAGTTTTAACCCTAAAACCGGCGTGACACGCTTAGGGCTTAAGCGCATTAGCCAGGCATCGGCTATTCAACGTAGTGGCCGAGCAGGGCGCTTAGCTGCGGGTTATTGCGTGCGGTTATGGAGCCAAGAAGAACAAGGGCGCATGCGCAAAGTCGATGAGCCCGAAATCACGCAAGCAGAACTGACTTCTATGGCACTTGATTGTGCCAGTTGGGGCGCTAAATCATTTGCTGAATTATCATTGCTCACACCACCGCCGCCGATCCATGAACAAGTCGCATGGCGATTACTTATTCAACTTGAATTAATTGATCCACAACGTAAATTAACGTCACTTGGCCGAGAGGCTTATGCATTAGGTTGCCATCCACGCTTAGCGCATATGCTGCTTAAAGCTAAGCAACTTGCCTTGCACGACAATCAGCCGCAACTTTGCCTGCTGGCTTGCGTATTAGCAGGCATTATTGAAGCCCGTGGACTACCGAAAAAAGGCGCTGATATTCATCATTATTTGACCGAGGCTTTGCAGGGGCAAATTAAACAGCAAGTTAGGCAATGGCAACAATCTTTGGCGATATCGGGTCAGGTCAATGAGGCAATACGTAATGCATCGACTCGTGATATAAGCTATTTGTTAGCACTTGCTTACCCTGATCGTATTGCCAAAGCTCGTGGCCATGAAGGCTTTTTATTAAGTAATGGTACGGGTGTGGTGATCAATGCCGAAGACAGTTTGGCTCATGAACCTTGGTTAGTGGTTGCTGACTTTCAAGAGACTCAAGGTCGTAATGCTGGCCAAATTTACCTTGCAGCAAGGTTAGATGAACGCTTGTTTACTGCCGAACTTGCCTCGTTAGTAACTACTCATGTTCACGGTGGTTGGGATGAAGCAAAAGGGCGTTTTTTTGCTGAAAAACATACCAAAATCGGTGAGGTTATCATTAAAATCGACACCGGTATTACGCCTGAACGGGCACAAATTACCGCAGCATTATTAGAACAGATCCGTATAAAAGGGTTAACAATCCTTAATCGTGACGAGCTGTTAATCCAGTTACAATATCGGGTTGAATTGGCTCGATACTTTGCGCCAGAGCATGATTGGCCTTGTTTAAGCGATGAGTACTTACTGGCGACGTTAGAAGATTGGCTTGGGCCACATTTGGATAACATTCGTTCATTGGCCGCATTGGCTAAAGTAGCCGCGTATGGATTGGTGAAAAATTTACTCAATTGGCAACAGCAGCAGCTATTAGAGCAACTGGTGCCAACACATTGGCCGATGGCAACTGGCACTCGTGCCCCCATCCGTTACCAGATGCCACTTGATACTGACGGACATTTTTATCATAACAATGACCAACAAGGCCGTGCGTTGCTTAGTGTACGTTTACAAGAAGCATTAGGGATGGCGCAAAGCCCGACAATATTGCACGGCAAAATGACGGTTACTATGGAGTTGTTGTCGCCAGCACAACGACCATTAGCCGCCACGGCAGATTTAGCCAGCTTCTGGCAAGGCCCATATATTGATGTAAAAAAAGAAATGCGTGGTCGTTATCCTAGGCATTTATGGCCTGATGACCCAGTGAATACAGTGGCAACAAAATTTACTAAAAAGAAAACTCCAGGCGTGTAAATAAGTCATCTAGCTTATTAATAACATGCAATTATTTCAGCGTTATATGGAAAACGAAACCATTATTTATGAGTAAAAAACCCAAAAAGTCTTCAGCCAACACAAAAAAAAGTGGCTCATCTTGGTGGCAAAACCTGTGGTCGCTCACATGGAAATTATCAATCGTTGGTATTGCTGTTGTGAGCTTTTACGCTATTTATTTAGACCAAATTATTGCGCAGAAATTTGAAGGGCAAAAGTGGCATTTACCGGCCCAAGTTTTTAGTCGTTCAATGGCATTGTACCCAGGTGCTGCGATAAACCATCCGCAGTTAATGGCTGAGCTTAATTTGCTGGGTTACCGTAAAGTGTCCAATCCGCGGCAAGTTGGCGAGTTTTCTGCTTCAAGTACTCGTATCGAATTATGGCGTCGGCCGTTTTTGCATCCCGAAGGCAACCAAGCCGAGCAGCGAGTGATGATAAGCTTTGACTCTGAAGGCGTTAGCTCAGTTAAGCGGATGTCTGACAAACGTGAATTAGCGGTATTTCATTTAGAACCGGTATTACTTGACCGTATTATTGCCGGCGATGGCGAAGACCGTTTATTTGTGCGAACGCCAGAGATGCCTTCAATGATTATCGATGCGCTTATTTTGGTTGAGGACCGCAGTTTTTATGATCACTTTGGGGTAAACCCATTGGCGATTGCACGCGCTGCGGTGGTCAATATTACTGCCGGTCGTACGGTGCAAGGGGGTTCAACCTTAACTCAGCAGTTAGCCAAAAACTTCTTTTTAAGCAGCGAACGCTCAATTGTGCGTAAAGTGCGTGAAGCCATAATGGCATTGATTATCGATTTTCGTTATAGCAAAGATGAAATTTTAGAAGCTTATCTCAATGAAGTGTACATGGGCCAAGACAAGGCCCGTGGTGTGCATGGTATGGGATTAGCCTCACAATTCTATTTTGGTCGCCCCATTGGTGAATTAACCGTGTCGCAGCAAGCCTTTTTAGTTGCGGTCATTAAAGGACCTTCTTATTACAACCCGTGGCGTTATCCTGAACGAGCCCAAGAGCGCCGTGATTTAGTGTTACGTTTGCTTATGGAAAACGATAAATTAACCGTTGCCCAATATAAAGCTGCAGCAGAGTCGCCAATCGGTCTACGCAGTGCTAAAAAATCGGTACATCAGAAGTTACCAGCGTTTTTTGCTGTGGTTAAACAAGAGTTACGCGACCGTTATGGTGATTCGTTACTGAAGCAGTCGGGCGTAAAAGTGTATACCACGCTCGATCCTATGGCCCAAGAAGCCGCAGAAAAAGCCGTGTTGTCTACCATGGCATCACTGGATAAACGAGCTAAAAACGTTCAAGTCGGCATGGTTGTCACCGACAAATATACTGGCGGCATAGCAGCGATGGTGGGTGATAAACAACCGAGTTATGAAGGATTTAACCGCGCGGTTGAAATTAGACGTCCAATTGGGTCGTTAATAAAGCCATTCGTGTATGCCAGCGCATTACGCCAAGCAGATAAATTTACTTTAGCCACTCCCGTAGAAGATAAACCCATCACCCTTAAAAATGAGCAAGGTAAAACCTGGTCGCCTAAAAACGTCGATAAAAAGTTCAGTGGTCAAGTGCCTTTATTAAACGCATTTAAAGATTCAATGAACGTTCCAACGGTTAACGTTGGTTTAGCTGTTGGTGTTGAAAAGGTTGCTGCTACATTGAAAAAATCGGGTTGGGAGGATGATATATCCCCTTATCCATCGATGTTGTTGGGTGCGGTGAATGGCTCACCATTAATGGTGGCTCAAGTTTATCAAACCATTGCTGATGAAGGTCGCTATCGTAAGTTATCATCGATTACCGCGGTATTAGACAGTCAAAACCAAGCGTTGGAAGTCACTCGTGTTCCATCGTCGATGGCGATTGATCCGGCAACCGATTACTTAGTTCAATATGCAATGAACCAGGTAGTGCGAAATGGTACGGCTAAGCGTTTAGGCGCTGCATTTCCTGGGGTTCGTTTAGCGGGTAAAACCGGTACCAGTAATGATAGTCGTGACTCGTGGTTTGCTGGATTTGATGAACGTAACGTAGCGGCTATTTGGGTTGGCCAAGACGATAACAGTAAAACGGGCTTGTATGGTAGTAGTGGCGCAATGGCCGTGTATCAGGCCTTTTTACATCAACGTCCACCGCTTAGTTTACGAATGATGCCTGTTAATGGGGTGATTAATGGTTATTTTGATCGTACAACGGGTGTGGCTAAGAAAGGTAATTGTGACAATATTATCGGTCTACCTGCATTAGACGCTAGCTATCATCCGGTTGCCAATTGTGGCGAGTCATTATCTTGGTGGCAGAAGTTGGTGGGAGAGTAACGCGTTAGCTTAGCCATTATGTTGTTGCCAACAATAAGCCCAAAGTAAGTGATTACTTTGGGCTTATTTTTTTGTCTCGCGCAGGATAATCAACATTTTTAAGCAATCTTTTTTCCTGCTGACGATATTGCAGAGCAGAAGCTATTTACCTTGTCCGAGTTGATTACGTAAGGTAGCAATTTCTTCGATCATTTGCTGCTGATTGTGCTCCATGCGCTCTAGCGCTTGTTCTAGCTTGGTATTGATTTCTGCTTTATGCGCTGCTTGAGCCTCTTGCGCTTCGTTACGTTCTTGCTCATCTGGTGCGACGAAAACAGATGCCATATAACCGGATATCACTCCGAAAAAGCTGACACCACTAATGATCACTAATCCACCGATGATATGGCCTACCGTACTGACGGGATAGAAGTCACCGTAACCGACGGTTGATATGGTCACTAATGCCCACCAAATAGCTTGCTCTGCAGTTTGTATATTGGCGTTAGGTTCAGTGCTTTCTACTAGTAAAATAAGTACAGATGCAGTGGCCAAAATTAATACCATCGCCACCAGTAAACTGGCCAATGTAGATTGTTTTCGCTGACGCAATAATGGGATTAATAATGACCGGCTCATGCGGATTAAACGAATAACCCTTAATATTTGGAATATACGGGCGATACGCAGTGCTTCAATGGCTGGAATGCTGGCAACAAAGTCTATCCAATGGTGCCTAAAGTAAAAGGCTTTATTACGTGCTTTGAACAAACCATGGAAAAACTTGGTCATAAAAATCATGCAGATTGTAGTGTCTATATACAGCAGTACTTTGTTGGTTTCAGCGTCTAACTTACCAAAGGTAATCGTGAGTACTATCACCACAGAGATCAGTGATAACACCATCATTGCGAGTTCGAATGGACTTGGGCCATCGACATTTTTGACCGACCAACGTTTAGATTCGAGCATATAATAAGTCCGTTTGCATTCGTTCGCCGTGAGGCTTTGTTAAGATGTTGAGTTTATCATAACAAAAAACGCACAAGACAAGTGTCTGGTGCGTTGTTTTTAGTTAATGTATTGTGCTGATAACGGTGTTTATTTTGACGATTTAGTATCAACGAAGTGGACCAAATCATCTAATACGCGCTTTTTGATTTCCAGCTGCGACTCAGATTCTAAGCCGTATTTCTGGGCTAAAATCACATAATCTTCAGCATTTAATGACACAGTTAAACGAGGACGCTTTGGACGTTTGGATACAGAGAGTCCAAGTATGGTCCTGATTTGGTCTGAAGGACTGACGCCTTTATCTAAGGCTTCTTTTCGGATTGAGTATTGAAACTTCTCATCCAGATCAAAAGCCACTTGGGTTGCTTTTGCAGCTTGTTGGTTTTTAAGCCATTTCTCTGGTAACGGTTTGCCTGAACTCATTAGAAAATCGTCTCCTACCTGTATCAGCTTGCTGGCCAATACTCTCTAATATCGGTCAGTGGGCGATATAAAGTCAACATCACTTCAGTGTCTCCACTTTCGTAAACTTCAATATCAACCGCGTGAGAGTCATCAGCATTAGCCAAACTGTAACCTTCAAAACCTTCACCGCGAGCATCATCGTCATTTTGAGGAGGCTTTAGGTCGCGATAATCTTGACGATGGAAGTAACCAAAACCGGCAAATTCAACTTGATGATATTCATCACTGAGCCATTTATCGAACTCAGCGGCTAACTCGGCAGGAAGTGCCTGCAATGTCAGCGTTGCTTTGCCTGGTTCTTCAAATATTTCAGCAAATGCGTCAAGTTCAAACAATTGTTCAACCACAGCGCGGTTGATTTTGATTGAAATACTTAAGTAAGATTCGTCTTCTTGCACGTAGGATAAATAGATTGCGGTGCCGCTATGGCCACGTAATAAGAATTCACAAAGCTGCGAGCGTTGGTATTCATAAGTATGAATAGCTTCAACCTTAAGCTGTTGCCCGCGCAATTGCGTAGGCAAAGCAAAACTGTCATCAAAGGTGATCATATCACCCTTGAGCAGTTTATTTGGATGGTCAAGCTTACGCTTCGGGGCTTCTTTTTTGCCGAATAGGCCACTAAGAAATCCCATAATAGCTTAACCTTTACGTGCTTTAATGCGATCTAGCACAGCATTAGCATTCGACTTTTGCTCACCAATACCTGCTTCAGCTAGCTTGGCATGTAATGACTTATCGCTATTCTCTTCAGCTAATGTTTCTGACGCTTTTAAGCGGTCATCAAACTGTTGTTGACGTGCTTTGATGCGCTCTAGTGAATCTTTAGCGTTAAGCAGTTTTGAATTACTTGACGCAAATGAGTCAGTGATAGTTGCAGTGGCTTTTTGCACGCTTTCAGTGGTTTTAACCATAGTAAGTTGACGTTGGTAATCATTTAACTGACGCTCAGTCTTCTTCACTAAATCTTTTAAACGCACTGCATGTGAGCTAAAGCTATCATTGGCTGTTTGTTGTTCAGCTAATTCTTCGTCTAGCTGAGCGATCTTTTCAGCAATTTCAATTGCTAAAGCTTCGTTGCCTTTGTCTAGCGCTTGGGTGACATAGCCTTCGTGCTCAACAACACTACGCTTTAGGCGATCAATTTCACGACTGGCTTGCATTTCTTTAGCCATAACATCAGTTAATTCACGTTTAGCTCGGGTTAAATGCTTTTCTGCATCACGAATTTCTTGTTCAAAAATTCGGGTTGAGTTTGAGTCAACGATATTTTGGCCAACTTCAGTTGCACCACCACGAAACGCTGTAAGAATCTTGTTTAGAATGCCCATAATTGGCTCCTTAGATTAAAAATTCGACGAGTTCGTCGATGACTTCCAGACAGTTGTCTGACAGTACTGCTAATTCTTGTTCAATTTCTTCCATGCTTGATTGCACAGATAATGCCCCGTAAACCACATATTTATCATCAATTTTAGCAAACGATGATAATGGCATTGGAATGTTGAGCTCTAACATGGTCTCGAACATTTCAGCGCGGCGAGCTTGGTTTACTTCGTTTTCGCCCCACAAGTAACTGATACACAATATTTGGTTGTCAGTTACTGATACAAACACCGGAATTTCTTCTCGGCCGACAATATTGACTTGTAACACTTCAACATCACCGTCAATCGGATAACAATCAAACTGAAAACCGGTTTTGCTGTGATCGCATAGTCCGTTTAGGTGACCTGCAATGGTATGGATGTTCATATTCGTCCTTAATTGACATATTATGTCTGTGAGTAAAGATAGCATCTAGACATAATATGTCAAGCGCTATCTGGTCCAATTAAAAAAGATTAATTACTTCATTTTCTGACCAAGCCGCTAAGTGGTAGTAATACAGCTGTAATGAACCAATTTCGTTTACTTTGATGTTGTCTATATCGGCATAGAAATTCTTTGGGAATTCAAATGAAGCGTGAATAAGTCCTGGGGTTAGCCATTCTTCTGGTACCGGTATATCTGTTAGTGCAGCAAGTCGTTGTTGTGGGTTTTTACCCATTTTACTGCCAATGCTCCAACCCCATTCACCAAAGCTAGGGACATTATGGTGATACTGTTTTACATTAAACCCTGCAGCAGTCAGTGTTTTACCAACCGATATAAACGCTTTTGGCGCATGATAAGGTGAGGTTGATTGCACCGTTATCACGCCATCGGCGCTAAGTAATTCATTAAGCTTACGATAAAATAAGTCTGAATACAGTTTGTTTAAATCAGGATGACTTGGGTCGGGTAAGTCAACAATAATGGCATCAAACATTTTGCCATTTTGAATTAGCTTATCAACCCCGTTAAATGCATCGTCGACCATTAATGTTAAGCGTGGATCGTTTAACGCATCGCCGTTTAACGCCAGTAATGCATCCTGTAAGCGTTGTGGCATATCTGCTGGTGGCGATTTAAACAGTGCCAGTAAGTCTTTATCTAAATCCATTAAGGTAACCGTTTTAGGTTGCCATTTGAGTACTTGCTTCAGTCCTAAGCCATCACCACCACCAATAATGAGCACGTTATCGTGCCGTGCGCTGGCAGCCAATGTTGGATGAACCAAAAAGCTATGATAGATGTGCTCGTCGCTGCTTGAAAATTGTAACCGACCATTGATGTATAAATTATAAACGGGAGGTAAACCACCACCGCGCAAACGCTCAGTAAAATTGAGCTGCTGAAAGCGGGTCGCTTTGGCATAAACCACATGATCTTTATACAAAAGATTATTAAAATGCTGTTCCCAGCTCGGGCCTTTAACGGCTAATATGCCAATCACCACACTGGCAATAATATGGCCGATAAGCAGCAATTTTACATGATTTATTTTTGACCAAAAACGCCAAATAAACACCAGTCCAGCGAGTAGGTTAACGCTCGCTGTAAGCGCAGCAGCTAATTGAATATCAATGGCCAGCATAAAACCGACCCAGATTGCGGCGCCTATTCCAGCGCCAATGTAATCGGCACCATATATGGTGCCGGCATTATGCAGTAAGTGCGCTTCAGACAATGATTGTCGAACGCGGGCAATAAGTGGAATTTCCATGCCAATCATTAACCCGAGTAATACACCCCAAACATACGGTAAATATGCACTGAGAGTTTGCAAACTGGCAATAAAGCCACCATTGGGTAAATGATCTGGCGGTAGGCCGAGTGTATTGGCGATGGTTAACGGCAGTTGTTGACCGAATCCGATGACCGCTGCGGTAATGATAATGGCAAAAGAGCCACACAGTGCTACGGTTAATTCAAGCATGGCAAAGCCAGTAAAAGCGCATTTTATTTTACGTGCGGCAAAAGCGCCCACACCCATGGACACAATCATTAGACCAATCATGGTGTAAATGGCGGCTTCTAATGCGCCGAGAATGCGACCAGCATAGTGTGATAATAAGTATTCATAAATAAGACCGCATCCCGCCAACGAGGCCATAATGCCGAGTAACAAGGCATCATCAAACCATGATACTTGACGGGATGGAGGGGAACTTTGCTGCGAGTCCCCCTGTGTAGTGTTAGCGGGAAGATCATCGAGCAAAGGTGTTGTCATAGATTAAGCCATTAACGCCGTGAGAATAAGGGCAACGGCAATACTAATCGCCATTTCAACGGCTGCAATACCGATGTTTTGTTGTTTCTCAACTTCTTCAGCAAGATTGATACCGGCTAACACCATTTTTTTCACTATGGTTATTAATAACGATAATACCACCAGCATGATCAATGAGAATGCGCACCAACCAATAATGTTGCTTACATGGGCTGTTGGGTCATAAGCAATAAAATGACTCGCCGCATTAAAGCTTAGTGCCATGGCAATCATGTAGCCGCTGTGACGAAGTGCTAATGCCGTTTGGCCCTGAGTTAACGCTTGTTGCATTGACGCGCCTTGATTACGTTTGGCATAACGCTTTTCACGTAGTCGGGTGAGTATGACTAACATCAGTTGTGAGATTAAAAAGGCACTAAAAATAGCGATAAAGGTATCTAGAGTAATATCTTCAGCCCACATTAATACCGCGCGGATAATAATGGCAGTGGCTATGGCTGCAGCAGCATCAACCACAGCAACAGAAATATTACCTTTAAGAATCTCATCGTTTTTAGCAAATTCATTTAAGGCGATTTTATCATGTAAAAAACGGCCTAATTTAATCAGTATTAAGCCAAACAAGCCGTATGCCGACATGCCAATCGCTTCAGTTAAATAAGACGGAGCCGCTTCGCCTGTGATAGCGCCAGTTAGCACAATACCTAAAGCCGCCACAGCACCAGCGGTACTGATCCCAAAGGCAAAGTTGTCGCGCTCGGCTAACTCTGCACTGCTGTTGACTTTAACGCTCCACCCCTGCAAATAACGCATTAGCGTCAGCAAAATGATAGCGATGGTTAAATCAATGGCTAAAATAATCGCCAAATGTTGAGTTAAGCCATATTCTTGAAAAAATGTCATGGTGAGTCCTTACCTATTTTCCACGGCTAACACCGCGACTAGTGCGGCTGCTTGAGTTACGGAAACTGCTGTCTTTTGAGTAGCTCGAACGAAATTTTCTACTCGCGCTCTGAGTGGTGCTATTAGCTTTGGGTGCACTGGTACTTTGACGTGACAAGCTAGTAGAGCCTGTTCGAGCTTTTGCATAAGGGCTGTCGAATCGTTTCCCTTGGCTGTTAAAACGTTTCTTGGTTTGTTCAAAGGTTTTGGTTTGCGAAGTTGCTTGTTTTGGTGAAGTGTAACGGTAACGTCCCACATCATTATAATAGCTGTAACCACGGTTACCCGACCAACTACCGTAGCCTATTGGGCGGGAGAAGTTAGAAAACATCGCATACATGCCATACCAAGCCCAAATGGAGGTGCCGCTTGAATTATTTTGCCAGCTACCATATGCAGGATTACCCACAAGTTGGCTGCCTGCACCACTGCCTTCGGTGCCATTTGCTAGGGCTTCAGCCTCACGGCTAATAGCATTAACTCGAGCGAGTTGCCCTTTAGACATATCGGCAACAACATTGACTGGATCAGACAGCATATCGTTATACAAACTGGTGTCAGCGGCTTGATAAATATTCTGTGCTTCAGCTAACTGTTGATCTAAATCAATAAAATTAGCGCTGTCGTTTAAGTCTTTGTAACGACGCGTTAATGACTTAAACATTGGCCCTTCAGTGCTGGCATCTTTAGCCAATTCTTCTAGTAATGGGGTTAAGTCGGATTGACGCTGAGCGAGAACTCGAGTGTATTGTTTGAGTAACGTCGCATTGCGTAACTGATTGTTATCGAGCGAACTGGCCAACAGATCAAGTCGTTGTTGGGTCAGTTGCTGGTACTTAGCAATTTGTTCCGGTCTATCGTCACCGCAACCGCCAAGGGTTAAGGCAACAAACAATACCGTTATCAATGTGAGTACACGTGGGAGGTGACCTACCATGTTTTCTCCAAAATGTAGATTTTTCATGTGCTAATTCAATATGACACAGGTTATAGTAATCTTAGTGTCAATGATATTAATCTGATCATTTGACTGGCTGATAGATATACCATTCACGACATAATATGTCCAACGTTCATTTTCTTTAGGGATCATTATTGCCATGCAAAACCAAAGTAACAAGGTATTATCTGCAGCGATGCTAGACAGCGCAGATCGTTACTGGTTAAGACTCTGCGACGTTTGGCCAGAAGCTAAAACAGCACTGACAGCCATGCAACAGCAAGAGTTAAAGGCCGTATTTGGCTTAAGTGACTATATGGGTGAGCAACTTTGTCGTCATCCAGAATGGATTGTGCAGTTATTTGATGGCTTATTAAGTGATGTTGTGCGCAGTGAGTTTGATGCTCAGTTACATTCGCTATTAGCTGAGTTAACTCAAGAAGAGCAAGTTAAGTCTGCCTTACGTCGTTATCGTAATCTGCAAATGGTGCGCTTAGCGTGGCGTGACTTTTTAAATTACACCCCAGTTGAAGAGTCATTACTCGATTTATCTGCATTAGCAGAGGCATTGGTAATTGCTGGACGTGATTGGTTATATCAAGAGATGTGTCAACAATACGGCACACCAACAAGTGCTGAAGGTAAGCCACAACCCTTATTGATTTTAGGCATGGGTAAACTGGGTGGTCGTGAACTTAACTTTTCATCAGACATCGACTTAATTTTTACCTTTCCAGAACATGGTGAAACCGTTGGCGGTCGACGGACTCAGGCAAATCAGCAATTTTTTATCCGCATGGGACAACGCTTGGTGAATTTACTCGACCAAGTCACCGTGGATGGATTCGTTTTCCGTGTCGACATGCGTCTACGACCTTATGGTGAAAGTGGTCCTTTGGTGGTCAGTTTTAGCGGTTTAGAAGACTATTACCAAGAGCAAGGCCGTGATTGGGAGCGTTATGCCATGGTCAAAGCGCGCGTACTTGGACCTTGGTCTGGCTATTGCGATGAGTTGCATGACCTACTACGACCATTTGTTTATCGCCGCTATATTGATTTTTCTGCGATTGAATCACTGCGTAAAATGAAGCAATTAATCGCCCAAGAAGTTAGGCGTCGTCAGTTAACCGATAATATTAAGCTTGGCGCCGGCGGGATCCGCGAAGTTGAATTCGTGGTGCAAAGTTTTCAGTTAATCCGTGGTGGCCGCGAGCCTGCATTGCGTCAGCAAAGTTTATTTGGCGCCATTGATACCTTGTACAGCTTAGGGCAATTGGAATACTTAGCGGTTGATGAGCTTAAACACAGTTATATTATATTGCGTCGAGTGGAAAACTTGTTGCAAGCCATTGACGATAAGCAAACGCAAACCCTGCCTAATAATGAGCTCGATTGGCAACGTTTATGTTATCCGCTAGACATGGCCGATGAAGCCGAACTTCGTCAAAAAATTAATCAAGCAATGGTCACCATTCATGGCCATTTTAATGCCACTGTGGGTGGTACTGACAGCCATGAACACAATGATCATTGGACTGCTTTATTTTGGAATGTGCAGCAAGATGAACACGCTAACGCCTTATTGCAAGAGCAACAAATCGATGATGCCGAATTATGGCCACTATTAAATGAGTGGCATCAAACGGTGTCGAAACGTTCTATCGGACCTCGAGGACGTGAAACGCTAGACAAATTAATGCCTAAGTTGCTTGAAGAGTTAGTGACTCAAACTAAACCGAGCCAAGCGTTTAAACCAGTAGCTAAAGTGCTGGATAAAATTTTAACCCGTACTACCTATCTAGAACTTTTATGTGAAAACCCAGGCGCTAGACAGCAATTAGTGAGTTTGTGTTGTGCAAGCCCTTGGATTGCCCGCGAGCTGGCGAATTTCCCAATGCTGCTCGATGAGTTAATTGATCCGTCGCAGCTGTATGACATTACTTCGATTGATGATTATCCTAGTGAATTACGCCAGTATTTATTACGTGTACCTGAAGATGACATGGAACAGCAAATGGAAGCGTTGCGGCAGTTTAAATTGTCTCAGCAGCTTAAGATTGCGGCCGCAGATGTTACTGGGGTATTACCTGTCATGCAGGTTAGCGATCATTTAACCTTTTTAGCTGAAGCCATTATCGAACAAGTTGTACTACAAGCTTGGCATCAGGTGGCATCTCGCCATGGTATACCTGCAGGAACGAGCCCAAGTAACATGGGTTTTGCCGTCATTGGTTACGGTAAGTTAGGTGGAATTGAGCTGGGTTATGGTTCTGATTTAGATTTGGTGTTTCTACACGGCCACACAGGTGCTGGCACAACTGATGGTAAGCGTCCTATTGATATCGGCCATTTCTACCTCAAGCTTGCCCAACGTATTGTGCATTTATTTGCTACCCGGACAACGTCTGGTGAGTTATATGAAGTGGATATGCGCTTACGTCCGTCAGGTGCTTCTGGTTTGTTGGTGAGTGAGATTGAGCATTTTGGTACCTATTTACAACAAGAAGCGTGGACTTGGGAGCATCAAGCATTAGTGCGATCTCGTTTTGTATTTGGTGATTATTCGCTTGCCGGTCGTTTTAGTGATTTACGTGCGAAAATATTGAAAATAGAGCGTGATAAAGAGGTATTAGCCAAAGCGGTCAAAGACATGCGGATAAAAATGCGTGAGCACTTGTTGCAAGTTGAACCAGGGCAATTTGATCTAAAACAGAGTGCTGGTGGTATTGCAGACATAGAGTTTATCGCTCAGTACTTAGTGTTAGCGAATGCTCATCAATATCAGGAATTAACCATTTGGTCTGATAATGTGCGTATCTTTGAAGTGTTGGCGGAGTTGGAGTTATTACCCATCATGCAAGCCCAACATTTAACCCAAACCTATTGCTGGCTGCGTGACGAGAATCATGAACTGACATTACAACAGTTGCCCGGTAAATTACCCATACAAAGTGTGCAACAAAAAATCGACAGTGTAATTGAAATTTATAATGAAATTCTATCGGTTTAAACATTAATCAAAGTAGATTAGGTTGATATTTAGTCACTTAACTGCTTTGATTATAGAACTATTATTTTGATTGAATAGGTTGTTTAATGCTGCTGGCACCGATACCTGACAATGAATACACTCGACTCGAAACGCTTCGAGGGCTGAACGTGCTCGATACGATCGCTGAAGAACGTTTTGATCGTATCACTCGGTTGGCTAAGCGATTGTTTTCAGTGTCAATTAGTGTGGTGAGTTTAATCGACTCCGATCGCCAATGGTTCAAGTCTGTGCAGGGGTTGGATGTATGCGAAACCCGGCGTGATATTTCATTTTGTGGTCATACTATTAATCAACAACATGTTTTAGTTGTGCCAGACACACTAAAAGATGAACGTTTTGCCGACAATCCGCTTGTATTGGCGGCACCTAAGATTCGATTTTATGCCGGCTATCCGTTGACTATGCCTAATGGTGTGAGGGTAGGTACCTTGTGTATTATCGATGACAAGCCGAGATCTTTCTCTAAAGATGATGAAGATGCCTTGGAAGACCTTGGCAAAATTGTCGCAGAAGAACTGCTGTCGATTCAGCAAAATACCTTAGATGCGCTAACCGGTATTTCTAATCGTCGTGGCTTTGAATTACTCGCTAATAAGACGCTTGCTTATGGTGATAGGCTTGATTTTGCAACGTGCTTAATTTTCTTTGATTTAGATTATTTTAAAGCAATTAACGACAATTTTGGCCATGAAGAAGGTGATACTGCCTTGAGGACTTTTGCTGGCTTATTGATCGACAGCTTCCGCGAATCGGATATTATTGCCCGCTTTGCTGGTGATGAATTTGTGGTAATGCTGAGCCAAAGCGATGAAATTAGTGTTAATAATGTATTACAACGTTTTCAACAGTGCGTTAATCAACATAATTTGCACAGTGGTAAACCATACCAATTAAAGTACAGTAAGGGCGTGGCGCATCGACAAGCTAGGCAGTCATTATCGTTAAATGATTATTTGGTTAAGGTCGATAAAGCCATGTTTGTCGATAAAGCAATACATCACCAGAGAACTCAAATTGATGTGAAATAGCGATGATTCGGCTGATGATATTGGTTTGCTTATCATTCATATGAAAATTACTCGATAAGCGATAAGAACGCTAAGCTGCTGCAGATAATACACTTGGCGCAACCATTATTCATTTGCACATCCGTCACGGATTAAATCAACGCTAACAACCATTGTAGACAAGAGCCGTTAACAACAGCCGTTAACATCGATTTACCAGCACGGTTATGAGTGTATCAATGCTCAGCTTAGTATCTGTTCTATCCACATTTTATAGATAGGTAAACCAATTAATACGTTTATTGGGAACGTTATTCCGAGTGATGCCAACATCGCTAAACCAATATTAGCGTCTGGTATTGCTGCCTTAATTGCGGCCGGCGCAGCAATATAAGACGCACTTGCACTTAAGCCTGCAAGTACTAATATGCTGCCAGAAGGTAAATCAAGTAACACGCCTAAGCCGATACCCGCCCAAGCTAAAATAAATGGAATTACCGCAGCAAATACCAATAAACGCCATTGTTTGTAAGGAATAGGGAAGCATACTTTGGCGGTACTAATCCCCATTTCTAATAAGAACAGTGCTAATAACGTTTTAAAACCACCCAATAACATTGGTGTAAGTGGTGCCATGCCACTAGTGCCATATATCCAGCCTATGATCACCCCTCCACAGAGTAATACGACTCCGCGGCTTGTCAGCGCTTCATGTAATACGCTGCCTGCCGAAGAGTGTTGGCTATCGCCTGCTACTTTTGCTTGTAAGTAGCGGTGTAGCCAAAGCATGATAATAATTGCAGGCAATTCGAGTAGCACTAGATACAACGTTGTTTCAGGTCGTAAAGGCCACTGAGATTGATCGACCATGGTCATCACCACGGCAAATGTTCCCGCACTCACAGAGCCGTAATGAGCAGCAATACTTATGGCTTCTTTTTGCGGTAATTGAATTAATTTTCGCAGTAGAGGATAAAGGCTAAGTGGGATTATGAATCCAAGTGCAATAACAGACAGTAATTCGGTGATCGCTAAATTGGCAGTTTCTCCATGCAGTGCCATGCCACCTTTTAGTCCTAGCGTAAGCATAAGTAAGATAGATAGGGTTTCGTAGGTTGCTTTAGGGACTTTTAAATCAGACTTTATCAACCCGGCAAGCAAACCGAGGGCAAAAAAGGCAATCACAATATCAGGCATGGTATAGGTTCTGTCTGTTATAAAGTATCGCGATTCTGCCTTGTTGTGTTAACAAAGGGAAATCTTTTCAGCGAAAAAATACTGCTATAGTAAACTTATCCATTTAAGGCTGATCAGTCGTGTTGTACTTTGCGGGTTTATCATGTTGTTCTTTGTTGATCTATCATGTTTTTCTTCGCTGATCTATTAAGTGCAAATGGCGTATAGTATGCTTAAATGATAATGCAAAACATTAATAGCAGAGCATGATATGAAAAATGAAATTGATATTCACCGCGCGTTGAAAGTGTTTAACAAAGTCACGCAATATGGTGAGAAGCGGGCGCTTGAAGACGGTCATAATGGTCATGATTATTGGTTGTGTGGAATCAGTGCGCAAACGGATCATGATGGTTATACCATTACTTTAGCCGATGCTCAGGTTAGCTTGACAGTATTTTTTCACAATAAATATCAGTTCGATTACCCGACCAATGATGCTCTTGACAACTTTTTACTTCGTTTTAATGATGTTGAAAACTATCAAGCTTCATAATCTACTGCATAGACTCGCCTGTTAAGCGGTTCATTTCAGTGCTGCAGGCTTATTTACACCCATTGTTGCATTTCAATCAGGCGGCTATAAGTGCGTCTAAATTCAAATTGTAATGCCCCGTCGATATATAAATCTTCTAAGTTGCAGTCGCTATTGAGGATTAACATCACTTTTTGATCGTACAATTCGTCCACTAAACTAATAAAGCGTCGAGTCGGATCGTCTTCACAGGCATACGCCAGTTGTCGTTCGCCTGTGGTGGTAGCTAATGCGCCATCTTCGGTGCCGCGAGCTTTAATCCAACTACGTACTTCACCGCCTAATGTAGGCACATTACTGAGCAATATATGGCTAAATCGGCTAGCTAATTCAATGTAATCCAATGCCGAACGTGGGCCTTGGCACAAAGCTGAAAATTCAAACCAAGCAAGTTGTCCATATTGAGCCTCAATGGCAATAGTGCGCTGACAAATATCGATTGAGTCAGGTGTATTTATTATGCTGACATTAGCTTGTGGGTATTGTTGACACAAAAGTGTAAACACCGCTTGAGGCGTTATTGCCGACGGCAATGTTAACCAGCGGGCTGATGTTGTAGGCGTTACGGCGCTAGAATGTAAGCGATGATCGATTTGACCGTCTAAGTGGATCGATTGGGTATATTGTAGGAGCAGATCGATTGTGGGTAAAAAACGATCGCGTTGTAAACCATTTTTATACAAGTCGATTATTGGTACATTTGAGGTTGCAACTAAGATGACGCCTGACTGAAATAATGTTTCAAATAATCGACCGAGTAAAATGGCATCACCGATATCAGCGACAAAAAACTCATCAAAACAAATAACAGAATATTTCTCCGCAATCTGCTTGCCTATGTGAGTTAATGGATCACGTATCCCCGAAGTTTGATTTAATTGCTGGTGGACCATGGCCATAAAACGGTGAAAGTGCAGGCGTAATGCGGTTTTATCCGTTTTATGTTGTGAGCTATACATGCTCTGGTTGCACTGAATCTGATCGCACTGAATCTGATCGCACTGAATCTGGTCACACAAGCTTTGATAGAACATGTCCATCAAAAAGGTTTTTCCTCGGCCCACATCGCCCCATAAATATAAGCCTCGGCTATTTGTATTAACACAGAGGCATTGTTGATAAAGCAAATCAAGCGCGAGTATTGCTTGCTGCTGTGCAGGATCATCAACAATATTTTGCTGAAGACGTTGTTGGTAAGCTTGTAATGGCGACATAGCACTTAGGGTAAATTGTTGATCTGGGTATTATACCATTAACGACTTACTTTATTATGAAGTGTATTTCCTTTAAGCTCTTGTGATAAAAATAACAATCTATCAACAAAGACGATTAACCCAGAGTAATAACTAAGAATAATAACCAAGAGTAATAATCCTAACAAGGACCCAAAATGAATAATAAAAATAAGGGCATGACCTATATTGGTGTCGATATGGCGTTGGAAGGTGATATGCATATTCAAGGTCCAGCAATAATCGCGGGCCAAACTAAGGGTAAAATCAGTTCAACCGATCAAATAAAAATAGAACCTAGTGGTGTGGTTGAAGGTGAGGTTTTTTGTCAAGAGCTGCGAGTGTCTGGCTTATTCAAAGGCAAGTTACATTGTAATAAACTCATAATTGTCAGTTCGGGTATTGTCGAGGGTGAAGTATCCAGCCATCAAATGGAAATTTATGATGGCGGTCAATTTATCGGCATGCGCACTAAAGGGCCTGAATCGTCTGGGTTACCCCAGGTTGATAACGAACGTTTTTCCGAACTCAATCAAACTCCTTCAATGCCGGATAAGAAAACGCCAATTTCTATGGGTAAGCTTAGTTTGGTTGCTGTCGCCGCAATCGTGATTATTACCGCTATGGTTATGCAACCGACAATTAGCTCCATGCTAAATCGCGGTCAAGCACCGTCAGCTGATAGTAATCAAGCAAATGCTCAGCAATACCCACAATCAGCATTAAATATAACAGAAGAAAATGCTGCCGCGCTTCTACAAGAAATGGATCAACAGACTTCATTTGCCGAGCAAACCGAAGAGTTAATTAATGCCGGTCAAAGTGACATTAATGTGGCGATGGAAGATTTACATGCATTAGCACAAACCAGTGAAGCGCTGGGTGATAGTCAGAATGTGAGTGACAGTGATAATGTTGATCAGAATGGGTCGACGATAAGTACACCTGATAAGTAACTTCATTTCTTATCCTGAGTTGGGAGTAACTATCAAGCTGATATAAAAAATGGCTTTGTTAATCACAGTGTTTACTGAATTAACAAAGCCATTTTGTTATGTTTGCAGAAATCCAAACATTTTATGTCTTATGGATTAATGCTTATGGATTAATCCGAGTTGGCATTCCAGTACGTTGCTCAAGTAATCGTTTTAATGTAAATGAGTCAGTGTCTGGGTGAGCAACAAAGCGAGTCATGGCTTTATCGAATGATAGTGCTACTGGTTCTAACGAATCAAATTCAGCTTGAGTTCGTGACAGTGGCTCATGAACTTCTAAATAGCGGTTACCATCAGGTTCTTCAGTGGCTTTAATCGGTTGGTTAATAAACTCAACACGTGTGCCAACTGGTACGCTATTATATAAATGTTCAATGTCTTCATCGCGTAAACGAACACAGCCAGAACTTACCCGTAAACCAATACCAAACGTGGCGTTAGTACCGTGAACCGCATACAAGTTACCGACATAAAGGGCGAATAAACCCATTGGGTTGTCAGCGCCTGCTGGCCATACAGCCGGTAATGTTATCCCTTTAGCCGCGTATGATTTACGAATATTAACCGTAGGTGTCCAAGTTGGATTAGCGCGTTTACGTTGTACTGTTGTTACCCAATTTTCAGGGGTATCTTTACCAATTTGACCAATACCAATAGGCAATACTTCGACGGTATTTTTACCCTTCGGATAATAATACAAACGCATCTCGGCAGAGTTAATGACCACACCTTCTCTTTTAGCGTTAGGTAGAATCAGCTGATGCGGGATCAGTAATGTGCTACCCGGTTTAGGTAAGAATGGGTCAACACCTGGATTAGCTTCTAATAAATTAGTCAACCCTAGCTGAAATTGTGAAGCAATTTGCTCTAAGGTTAGTTTCCCCTCAGGAACAACATAATATTGATTTTCACCTACTAAATTACTGCCTTCAGCCGGTAGACGATATTCAACAGCAGCACTCGAAAAACTTAATACAATGGCAGTCGCTGCAATTAAAGTAGAACGTAACGAATTTATCATAAGGGTTATATCATTCCAAAACAGACGTTATATTAGTCAGACTACAATATTTTGCCAAGTTTGACTATTTAGTACAAATAATTAGTACAGGTCATTTGTACAGATGGTTAGGGCGCATCGTTACTTATTACGGCTAATATTTCAACTGAAATTTTTTACTTTTTTTATTTTAATCCTAAGCGTTTAGCCAGCCTGTGTAAGTTACCTGAATCTATTTGCAATTGGCGTGCGGTTGCAGCCCAATTACTCCCTTGCTGAGTATATATTTGCTGGATAAATTGATTTTGAAACTGATCTGTTGCATCTCGTAAGCTTGTTTGTGGTAAAGATGTTGCCGACTGTTTAAGCGTCAGGTTTTTGTTTGAATGGATAGCAACAGGCGATGACTGTGCAAATTCAAAATGGCTGTTGTTAATGATGCATAAACCATCTTTTTGGCTTTGTGATTTAGCTAAAACAGCGGCTCGATGAATGGAATGCTCAAGTTCACGTATGTTGCCAGGCCAGTCATATTGCTCCAGTAATTGCAATGATGAAGGCTCTAATCTTAAATGGGCCAAGTGTAATTGCTGTCTATAGCGCTCGATAAAGTAGCCCGCTAATAAATGGATATCTTGTTGACGTTCTCTTAGTGGTGGAACCATAACCGGGAACACGCTTAAACGATGGTATAAATCTGCTCTAAATCGTCCGGCGAATACTTCGCTTTTTAGGTCTTTATTGGTTGCGGCAATAATACGAACATCGACTTTTAAGCTACGATCATCACCGACCTTTTGTACGTCGCCAAATTGCAGTACTCGCAGAAGTTTTGCTTGTAAGTTAAGAGGTAGTTCACCAATTTCATCTAAAAATAATGTGCCTTTATCGGCTACTTGAAATTTGCCGCTACGATGGCTAATAGCGCCAGTAAACGCGCCTTTTACATGACCAAAGAGTTCGCTTTCGGCAACGGATTCAGCAAGTGCAGCACAGTTTAAATACTCCAGTGGTTTATTGGCTCGTGCAGATTGTTGATGGATCTGCTTGGCTATCAATTCTTTACCGGTACCCGTTTCTCCTAAAATCAACACGTTGAGTTCAGTTTCTGCCACCACATTCACTTCATTAAGCAGCGATAATAGATTATCGGCCTGACCAATTATTTCGGTTTCTGTTTCTGTGTCTAATAGCCTAGAGGGTTGGGTATGGGGGATGGTAAACGTTGACGCTTGTTTTTCAAGTTTATCAATCAGCAATGCGTTGTTTAATGAAGCCGCTGCAATTGCGCTAAAGCTGCGCAGTTCATTATTACTGAATTGATCAAACTTATTGGGATCTAATGCATCAATAGTTAATGCGCCAATGAGTTGCTCGTTAGCGAATAATGGTAAACCGATGCAGGCATGCACTTTTAAGTCACCATCTACATTGGGGATTAAGCCATCGTAAGGGTCGGGTAATTCGCTATTGGAAGGGAAACGGACAATATCACCCGCTCGGGCAATGGTTTCAAGTCGCGGATGCTCACTTAAAATAAAGCGCCGTCCTAATACATCTGCACTCAGTCCATCAATCGCTAATGGCTTGAATTGATGCCCTTGGAACGATAACAGTGCAGCAGCATCACAATCGAGGGTTTCTCTTACTGTGGTTAATAAACGAGAGAATCGATCACGTTTAGATAAATTGGACGTGATATCAAGTGCGATACGGGTTAAGTCAGCTTGTCTCAATGCCATGCTAAACTCCAGAAAGGAACATAATAAGTGTCATTATGACAAGTGTGAATATAACAACAAGGGTAAAGCCCAAATTGTTGAAACTAAAGGGGCCACAAAGGCCCCTGATGATGGTTATCAAAGCGTGTTTATTAATGCATACTTAGTTAATCGTTAATGGACTAGCTTGTTTCGCTTTAACGCCTTTGCTAGCAATGGCTTTCTTGATGATGTCAAATAAGAACGCCGCCATCAATAATCCACCAATACTGAAGATAATGTCACCGAACATTCGTGTCCATACAAGGCTTTCCACTAAATCGCTGTGGATCACCGCAGGTGAACGAGCATACCAATAGCCGTGGTCAATGACCGCAAAGAACTGCACAATTCCGACAGGCAATAATGACATAAACAGCATTGCTGCTAAGCCGATATTTAATGTCCAGAATGCCCCTTTAAGGTATTTTTGGTTCCATTGCATATCGCCTGTTAATCCGCGTAAACAGAATAGCATTAGCCCTATGCCTAACATACCGTACACGCCCATAAATGCACCATGAGAATGTGTCGCAGTAGTATTTAAACCTTGGATAAAATAAAGCGATATTGGTGGGTTAATTAAGAAACCTAATACACCTGCACCAATTAAGTTCCAAAATGAGGTTGCCACAAAGAACATAATGACCCAGTGATAACGTTCCATCCAAGGGCTCGCTTTACGTAAACGATAGGTTCCCACTGCTTCAAAACCAATTAATGCTAACGGCACCACTTCAAGTGCCGAGAATATGGCTCCCCAAGCAATGACTGAAGTTTGAGTACCGGTAAAGTATAAATGATGTAAAGTGCCGATTAAGCCGCCAGTTAAAAACACCACGGTTGTGAATAATACCGCACCGTTGGCACTGCGTGCACGGATAAGGCCTAAGCGAACGAGCATTAATGCGATAACGGCTGTTGCAAATGTTTCAAAGAAGCCTTCTACCCATAAGTGCACCACCCACCAGCGCCAATATTCTGCGATGGCAAGGTTTGAGTGTTTGCCCATAAACAGGCCTGCACCATAAAACAAGCCGATGGCGACACAAGAGGCGTATAGAATCCAAATTGCCGGCAGTATGTCGCTGTTAACTTTTAATGCAGGACGCATAGCTGCAGTGATTAACACGGTCCAAATTAATAAGCCCACAAACAATAATATTTGCCATACGCGTCCTAAATCAATGTACTCATATCCTTGATGTCCGAATAAATAGTTCATGTCTAGGTCAAAGTATTGTTGTACGCCAATCCATTCACCAGCCATAGAGCCCAATACGATAACGACTAACGCGACCCAAAGTACGTTTACCCCTAAGCGTTGATACTTAGGTTCGTATCCTGATAGTGCAGGGGCAATATATAGCCCTGTGCCTAACCATGCTGTCGCAATCCAAAATACTGCGAGTTGAGTATGCCAAGTACGGGTAACAGAATAAGGCAGAATTTCAGATATTGGGAAACCATAAAACTCTTGGCCTTCAACTGCGTAATGCGCAGTAATTCCGCCAACTAATATTTGCAGTAAAAACAGTCCAATTGCAGTAACAAAATACTTTCCGACAGCTTTTTGAGATGGCGTAGGTTTAGTAAAAAATAATGGATCACCTTTGGCTGGTTCTGGCAATGGTTCCTCTTTGCAGGTGGCGTGATGCCAAGCCAGCATGCCAATACCAAGAAGCAATGTCACTAAGCTTAGTACTGACCAAACAATGTTGTCTGAAGTGGGGACGTTGCCAATTTGTGGATCGTATGGCCAGTTATTGGTGTAAGTATAATCATAACCAGGGCGCTCAGTTACCGCAGCCCACGCTCCCCAAAAGAGGAAGGCATTTAACAATTCACGATGTTCAGCATCAGTGATAGTGCCTTCTTTCATGGCATATTGTTCACGTAATGAACTTAATGCAGGATCATCACCAAATAACGATAAATAGTGCTTAGTCACTTCATTAATTGCCGCAATTCGCGTATTTGACAGCGCGACGTGAGTTTCATCCCCAGTACCTTTGATCACTGTGTTATGGCGAATATCATCTCTTAAGCCTTTTTCTAAACCGGCTTGCTGTTCTGAATCGAGTTCAGTGAAATCGCGGTTATAGCGCTCGTTTGCGGTGATAGACAACCAAGCTTGTGCTTCACGATGTAACCAATCTGCAGTCCAATCTGGTGCCACATAAGAACCATGGCCCCAAATTGATCCTAACTGATGCCCGCCCATTGAACGCCATACAAGTTGACCTTGCTCAATATCATTTTTGGTAAATATGGGTTGGCCACTGGTGTCAGTGAAAGCCGTTGGAATCGGCGGTTTTTCTCGATATATGCCGCTGCCTAAACTGAGTAATACCGTGAAGGAAGCCACTAGCACGATTAGCAGTGCAATGCCGGTGAGTTTATTTTTGCTCATAAGTCCTCTTAGCGCAAAGTCATTTTGATACAGATGACCAGAGCATTACACAAGTCGTGCCAACTTTTTATTGTTATTAAGCTACTGTTATTAATGTTTTTTATTTTTACCTGTCGTTAGGTTACTGTTAAAATGACATCTTTTTATTGGTGTCAAAAAGACTGCTGATGTCAAAGTGACACTTTGTTTTGGTGATACTGATCATCTTTGTCTAAATAACACTCATATTCTCTTTTCCGCGTAATGTCATGTGACTAAAGGCCTAATCTTTATTGTTCGTGTAATCAACGCTAGTCATTTTTAGTCACAGTTATCAATAAATTAGTTTCAACGCTATAGAAGTTTTATGGATTAATTAACATCAGTCATTTACTTAGCATGCTAAGTTGTTATAATGCTTAGCACGCTAACTAAATGGCAATTTATTATGTATAAAGAATTAGAGCGATTAAAAGAACTTTCACTTGCTGAGCACTTAGGGCGATTACATCGTTTATGGCGCACCGCTGCAGACGCGGAGCTCGTACCATTAGGGTTAACTCACCCTCGCTGGACTGCGCTGTGGAAGTTACTGCGCTTGGGCGATAACGTCAGCCAAAAGGTGCTTGCCGATGCTTTAGAGATAGAATTGCCCTCTTTAATGCGCACTTTGAGCCAGTTAGAACAGCAAGGATATATACAGCGCCGCTGCTGCGAGAACGATAAGCGAGCACGAATAGTCAGCTTAACTCCTGAAGGCATCGACATGCTTAAGCAGATGGAAAGCCGCATTATGTTGGTTCGTCGAGATTTACTTGCAGGTATTAGCAGCCAAGAATTAAGTGAATTTGAACGTGTCATTAGTCTTATTAGTGATAATGCTCTTGCTGCGCTGCATAAGAACACTGAACAAGACAACAAAATTCCTGAATGAGAAATAACATGACCCCAGATCAACAATTTGCTCGACTCGTTAAAATCGCTATTTTTATGTTTGTAATGGTGTTTGGTTACTTTATGTTTGCCGATGCAGTAATGCCTATGACGCCGCAAGCCATGGCCACACGAATGGTCACTAAAGTGACGCCACAAGTCAGTGGTAAAATTGCATCTATTGCCGTCGAAAATAACCAACTTGTGGCTAAAGGTGATGTGTTATTTAGCATCGACTCAGCCCCTTACGAGTTAGCGGCTGAGCAAGCTACATTGGCGTTAGAGCAAGCAAAACAAGATAACGCTGAACTTGATGCATCGATACTAGCAGCCAAAGCAGATGTTCAGGCAAATCAAAGTAGTGCACAGCAGAGAAATAGTGAAGCAAAACGCCTTGATGCTCTGTATGCCTCCCGAGGTGTATCGCAGCAGTTAACTGATCAAGCTCAAAGTGAGGCCGTCACGGCGCAGGCCAATTTACTTGCCGCTAAAGCTCGCTTAACTAAGCTAGTGGTAAGTCGTGGACGCAATGGCGAAGATAATTTAAAAGTCCGTCAAGCTCAAAATCGTTTAGCTCAAGCAGAATTAAACCTGTCATACACTCAAATTCGCGCAGACCAAAATGGCGTGGTGACTAACTTACAGTTAGAAGTCGGCAGCTTTGCCACTGTTGGACAGCCGCTATTAGCTGTAGTGTCAGAAAACGTCGATATTATTGCTGATTTTAGAGAAAAAAGTTTACGCGGTATTGAGCCACAATCAACTGCGCTTGTTGCATTTGATGGTCAACCTGGACGTTTATATCATGCCAAAGTGAGTACCGTAGATGCCGGTGTGAGTGCCGGGCAATTTGATGCCAATGGCCGTTTAGCTGATCCGCAAGAATCAGTACGTTGGGTACGTGATGCTCAACGCTTACGTTTACACCTTGAACTTGACCACCAAGGCGTTAATGCATTACCCGCTGGAGCACGTGCAACGGTGCAATTAGTACCTAATAGCGGTTTACTTGGCTTTCTAGCCAAGGTTCAAATTAAGGTTATCAGCACGCTGCATTATATCTATTAACGCCGCAGTTAAGCCCAATATTGATTGTTAATACTCATTACACCCATTCACACTCAAGGCAATGCTGCAGGTTAATTTATTTGCGTGCAGTATCTTGTATCAATGTCGTAGGTTGTTCATATGTTATTACGCCATAGTCCTTTGACTACAAACGATTTACGCCAATGTTTACGCATAGCAACAGGCGCCACGCTAGGATTTGCGATCTGTAAATTTTTCGACCTCAGTTATGGTGTATTTTTTACCGTCACTCCAATGTTGTTACTGGGTTTAGTCCCTGTGATGAATGCACATGCGATGAGGCAATTATTGGCATCATCTGTAATGTCTGGGATTGAAGTAGGTATTTTAGGGGGCTTATTTGGCTCTCACGCTGGGGTGATATTACCCATCGTGTTTGTGCTATTTTTGTATCGTTTTGCGGCAATGTCACGCGGTAGTTTGTTTTTATTTGGCGCTAACGGGGTTATCAGCTTAAGTATTATGCTGCACTTTGCCAGTTATCCGAGTGTCGATATTAATAATCTCATTTTCAGTAATTTTTGGGCGACAGCGGCCTCTGTTGTAATCGCTTATGCTATGACGGCTTTATGGCCCGATGTTGAACCAAGAGCGCCAGTTGCTGCCGTGGTTAAAGTGCCTAACCGCATGCGACACGAAGCGTTACTCGGTGCATCTATTGCAACTGCATCATTTGTGGTTTTTCAGGTATTTAACTTACGTGATTCTATGTCTGCTCAAGCCACCACCTTGTTATTGTTATTCCCAATGCATTGGAATGGTGCGCTCGGTTATGCCCGCAAACGAGCTATCGGTACCTTGTTTGGCGTGACTTTCGGCTTGGTGGGACAAGGGTTACTCTATGATTGGTCTGGATTATTGATTTTTGTGATACCACTATTGTGGATAGGCTTAATGTTGTTTAGCCAAGTACACGTGAGAGAAGCGAGTGGCTCTGGAGTGGGATTCGGTGCTATGACTACCTTAGGGATATTATTCGGTCAATACTTAACCCCAGATAATGACTTAGTTTTTAGTGCTTTGTACCGAATAAGCAGCATATTAGTCGCTATCGTGGCAACATTATTACTGTGTTATGTGGTGCATCGGGTATTGAATCGATTTGAAGCTACTCGATTTGGTTGAACATTGGTGTGTGCGGTAAATAAATCTCATTGGAGCATATGAGTTTACTAATATTCGTCAGTTGTGGATTGATTTCAATCGCAATAGGGAAGTGGCTATTGTTAGAGTATTAGATTACTTTTGAAGAATAATTAGGTAATCGATTGATAATATTAGATATAACGTACGGTTAATTTTTATAGACATAGTTACTATATACATTTGTTATATAAATGCTAATAGTAATGAATTGTATATAAAAGGACTTAACATGATGAAAAAAAATACTATTATTTTGAGCTTAATATTAAGCTTTCTCGCTTTCGCTCCATTTAAAAGCCAAGCAAACCAATTGCCTGAGTGCAACACGTCTGAATGTATTGAATACTTTAAAGCCTATCGCATTTTAACGAAACGAGGCCACTCCTCAGCAATGGCCATGTTAGCTGAATTCTATTACACCGGTTATGGCACCAATAAAGATTTAGACATGGCGTTAAAATGGTACCGACGTGCAGGTAAATATGGTGTACTGGATGCAAAATATAAAGCGGGTGTCTTGTATTTACAAGATACTCCTCTGAAAGATGTCGACGAAGGTGTTGAGTTTTTACAGTTCGCATCAAAGATGGGCCACTCTCAGTCATCGTATTTATTGGGTAAAATGTATTTAGGTGGTGGCATGGTAGAACAAGATTTGGCACTTGCAGATCAATACCTTGCTATAGCTTATGAAGAAAATAATTTTGCAGCCAGAAATTATGGGCAAATACTTTACTTACATGAATCAACTAAAGATTTACCGCTGAGCAAACTTTACGCTTTAATTTCAAAAGATGTTGTCACGTTAATCTCTGAGAAAACTGTTTCAAACCAGCAGACTGCAGCGATCAATTTTCCTCAAGGTGAAATGGAAACCATTGACGTACAAATGGATACATTTGAAGACATGTTTGGCTCGCATATTACCCAATTGAACCACATGATCCCTGACACTTCAAAAGGCACTGGATCCAATATAGCGGGACAAACATGTGCAAAAATGTGGGGATGTAGTAGTGAAGGTGATGGCCAACGAATCCAGGACGTCATGTTATCTGATTGGGGTTTAGAAACCCTTCAATTTAGGCTCGAAGGTTCAATATTTATCATAAAATAATAGCCGAGTTAAATAGAATAATGGGTTTCAATGACAAACTGGTTATTTTTGTTGCAAGGCTAATAACGAAGCTATAGTCAGTTGTTGTAGTCAATGCAATAGTAAACAGATCAACAAGCAGTTTGATAACCGTTTATTATCTTGAAACTCGTTAGCTAAGGTTATGCTAATGCTAGTATAAAAAAGTGACTCATTGTATTTAAACAAGAGTCACTTTTTTTATTATCAAACGGCATAATAAATGTGTTTTGCAGTAGATTATTGCCAACCAATTTTCCACTGTTGCGGATCCTTAAGAACGCGCCAATTAATAGAGAATTCTTCTGCATTCATTTCTGCACGGATAAGACATTCAACCACGTTTTGTTGCTCGTCATACTCAACCTTAGTCACTGTAAAATGCTTCAACTTTTGAACCACGTTAACTTTAGTCCATTTACTATTCAGTAATTTTTTAGGGTGAATTTGATTCATATTCATGTGGTAGTTCTTATTTATTATTAACGTTAGTACTGGCGTTAATCGCTCGGTGAGTTATTGATTACTAATTGCTGGAGTTGACTCAACTCTTCGATAACAATATCGGCTAAATGTTGATAATCGCGTTCGATGCCATGATTAATTAAACAGGCTATCATTCCCGCGTTATTAGCTGCTTGAATATCGTATAAGTAATCACCAACATAGATAATATGCTGTGGATGTATTTGCCATTGTGTTGCAATGGCCAGTAACGCATCGGGTGCCGGCTTTGCAGGGAAGTGCTCTCGGGTTAACACATGGTCTATGGCGATATTATTTTGTGTTACCTTCATGGCACTGGCTGCAAGGCTATTACGAGTCACTATGGCTGTGGGTAATTTGGCCGCTTCAATAGCGTTAATCAGTTCGGTCATGCCTTTGATTGGTTTGGCACTCATAGCATCTTGATATTCATGCTCAAGAATAATTTTGTTTGCGTTGGCTTGAGTGGCTTTGCAACTTAACTCGTCGACGTATTTAAGAAGGTCTACGCCATTAGGGCAACCAATTTGTTGGCGAATTAAGTCAAAATCTAAACTGGACTCAACTAAGGTGCCGTCTAAATCAAAAATAATGCCTTTTATGTGTATTGGTAAATTCAATGAATACCCTTATGTATTAACATATTTATCGGTCAAACTGTATTGAGTGTAACTCAATTATAAATGGACCTTGTTGTTTTTGTGCCACGAGAAAACCAACACGATCAATATCTTCAAAGTTTAATGTAGGGGCATTCGTGACCGCTCGCCCTCTAAAGCTGACAGTAAAATCTGCCGGGGTAAAAGTATGTTGAGTGAGTGTATCAGCTTGAGTATTAACGTTAGCCACATAGGCTTCACCATAAGATAAATTCGGTGTTTTTAGGCGGATTTGATATATTTTTCCGTCACCTTTGGCCGTGATAGTGAGTAATGATGCATCGGCAATTTGATGGATAAAGCTGGATTCTGTCGATGCAAATCCGCCATTATTTGCCAAGGAAACCTGTCCAGAGAATAATAACGCTTGTTGCTCATTAAGCTTAATTTGGCTTTGCGAAATACCGCCCATCACAGTGTCATTATTGATGTTCCACGCTGTGAAGTGGCTTGGGTCAGTAAAGTGAAATAGCATGTTGTCCTCACTGGCACTCCAGACGGGTTGGCCAATTAATAATAAAACCCCAACGGCAGTAGCAATGCCTATTTGTATTATTTGGCAGACATGCCGATTATTTGCATTGAGTGATCCCATCATATACTCCTATTCATTTTAGTTCGATAAGCACATGTGCTATAGAAACAATGCCGTAAAAAAATGGCTTATCAGGGTGAGGGATAAGCCATAAAGGGTCTTACGGAGGATGATTGTCTTAGAACATCGGGTGTTACTTTATCGGATCAGCTGTATCGGGGGATAGTCAATCAGATATCACTTAACGTCTAACTATTATGCATTACGCGTATTTGTGAATGTAGGTTCAGTTTTTTTAGGTTTTTTTAGGTTTTTTTGTTTATGTTGCATTATTCCTGGTTGAGGGGAGTTAAATTCGACAAATAACAATGTTGTCAGTACCCTTAATATAAGTTTTACAGAGAGCAAAATATTTTGGACGTAAACGATGTATCAACCGCTCCATCACCCGAGCTTACATTTAGTGTCGTAAGCATTAATTTATTTAACTTTATTGAACCGCCTCACGCCTACTACGACTTTGAAAACATCTATAGTGATAAGCAATGGCAAAAAAAATGTGCATGGTTAGGTGAGTTTATTAACCACAATCAACCTGACATTATTGCTTTTCAGGAAGTGTTTAGTCCTGATGCCTTAGCTAAGTTGACTGAGTCGTTGGGTTATGAATATTTTGTGGCGCTAGATTTACCCGAGGTAGTAAGTGATTATGTGTACCGCAGCCCTGTGGTCGCGATAGCATCAAAGTATCCTATTATTGATTCAGCTAATGTCAGCCCAGATCCGCAATGGGTTAGCCAGTTAGGTTTAGCGGAGTCATTTAGTTTTAGCCGTAAACCGTTACGGGCTACGATACAGTTACCAGTATTTGGTCCATGTGATTGTTATGTCATTCACCTTAAGTCTAAACGCAGTGGCGTGAGTCGTGACGATATCAGTGAAAGTGGCTTACATGGCGGTGCTGATTTTGTTGCACGGCAAGTGCTTGGGCGTTGGGCATCCAGTTTACAGCGCGGCAGTGAATCAGCTCTATTGTGCCATCAAATGCTGATGAGACGACAGCAAACTCAGCAGCCCTTTATGCTGATGGGTGACTTTAATGACACCATGGGCAGTGAACTCTTAGCGGCATTTAATAATCAATTACGAGTGTATCGCAGTGATATTGAAGACCCTGGGCTGGCTAAACTAGGTGAAACCTCATTAATGGCAGAGTTACAGCAAAGCAGTTTGTTTGACAGCTATGAGCTGTTTATCGCCGCGACTAAGTGTAACGCAACATTGGCCCTGGATGAATTTGAGTCAAGCTCACTAGTGGATGAGCAACCGCATCCTGCTAGGCAGCCGACACATTACTATGGCAACAGTGGCTCAGTACTTGATTACATATTAGTCTCAAGTGAGTTTAATCCGACTCAGCAGCAAAACCTCGCTCATATAATTGATTATAAAACGTTTGATCGTCATCTAGTTCGGCCTGACTATGAACGCGACAGCGACAGTACCGATCATGCACCAGTGATGATGAGCTTTTGCGTGCGCACTTAGTGAGTGGCAATGATGATGTTTATAGATGGACTATTGAAAGTGATCGCCACATAACTTGCTAAGTGTCGGCTCCATTTGGTCAAGATAATAAAAAGCGCTGATAAATATCAGCGCTTTTTTAGATTTAACGTAATTGATTTACCGTTGTAATGGGTAAGCTTACTGTAATGTTTGTTTGATTTTTACGCAGCGTTGTTCTTGTTGACGGGTTTCGAGTAGGGCGCGTCTCACCAATGGTGATAAACCCGTTTGTGTATCTAAAACGTGGCTAATAGCATCTATGTTTGTTGCACTACAATCGGTCGGAATTAATTGCGCCGCAAAACTGCGCATAAATACCGGACCTTTATCGTCCATTAGCGGCAAGTTGGCAAAGCGTTGTTCTGCCGTTGCGGCACTTAACAGTTTTTGTTCAGCCGGATAAATATTGTACATTGCGACGCGAATTTTTGAGAACGCCATGCTGTCATTGTTTTCAATAGTATTTAACCACTGACGCTTAAGCGATGACTGTGGGCGGATAACCTCGGCTGCAATCGCGGCTTTTTCACCAGAGTCAGATTGATCAAGGTGTTTTTCTTGGGCGAGTAGCGCCTGAGCATCACCGTAATCATAACGGTTTAATTGGCGGATCATCGCCCAGCGTAAATCTTGATCTATGCTTAACCCTTTAATATGGCTCTTACTTTGCAGTAATGATTGGATATGCTTTAACGCATCGCCATGGCTAGATAAACTAATATAAGCATCGAACCAACGGCGTTGAAAATCACTATTACGGTAGCTTTCCATACTCATCCGCAGGCTCATTTGGCTAAGTGCCTTAGATATTTTACTGTTGTAAGCCGCATTAGCTGGCGCCATTAAATCAAGATAGTTCTTAGCACGCTGCAGATTACCAAGTACTTGACCTAGAATGGTGTAGTCTTTTTCGAGTGGCGCATTAATTAACGCGATATTTAAAAACTGATCCAATGATGTATTACCATCAATCACACTGTCCCACATGCTTTGCCACAACATAGAGCGTAATAGCGGATCGGTTACTTGACCTAAAGACTGTTTGGCGGTGTTAAATGAGCTAGAGTCTAGCGTTACTTTCACAAATCCCCAGTCATCGTAGTTTGGATACACTAAATCAGGACAAACCTCGCCAATTAACTGATCAACTTCGGTATAAGCGCCTTTGTATGTCACCGCAACCACTTGTTGTTTTTCTATGCCATATCGAGTTTTATTGAACAACCCTAGTTGTACTCGTTGTTCACGTAGCGTTGGATGTTGTTCATCATCAGATGTTTGCACTAACCCAAACGAGTCAATTTGACCTCGCTGACAAGTGTACTGAGCTTTGATGGTATTTACACCCGCCGCGTACAACCATTCTTTGGTCCACAAAGACAAATCACGACCACTGGCCTTGGCTAGACTGTTGATAAAGTCATTAAGCTCAGCATTTTGATAACTGTATTGTTGTAAATATTGGCTCACTCCACGGCGGAAGGTTTCTTCACCGAGTAAATGACGTAATTGCTTGATGGTCGATGCGCCTTTTTGATAAGTAATGGCGTCGATATTATCAAAGGCATTTTGGCTGGTGGCCACGGGCACTTCAATTGGGTGAGTCGTGACTAAACTGTCTTGATGGTAAGCAGCTTGTTTACCAGAGGCATAAAAAGTGCGCCATGCATGACTAAATTCAGTGGCTTCACTGGTAGCAAGGGTGCCCATAAATGAGGCAAAGCTTTCATTTAACCATAAGCCATTCCACCACTTCATGGTGACTAAGTCGCCAAACCATTGGTGCGCCATTTCGTGCATGATAACGCCTGCTAAACGTTCTTTTTGTTCGGCAGTCATCTTGGCATTAAATAAGAAACGGTCTTCAGAAAAAGTGATCGCTCCTGCATTTTCCATTGCGCCATAAAGAAAGTCAGGCACTAATACTTGGTCGTATTTTTTAAACGGATAAGCAATACCAAAGTAGCTATCAAAAAAGTCTAAACCTTGCTTGGTATAAGTGAACCAATCTTGAGGGGTAACTTGGTTGGCCACAGACTGACGCGAAAATAAACGCATCGGATAACGGCCTGAATTATCTTCCCAAACATGGTACGGACCTGCGTGCATAGAAAAGTTATATGGGCTTAATTTTGGGGTAGCAGGGAAGGTCCATAAGTTAGTATCGCCTTGGTCAACCACATTGGTTTCACGCATGGCACTGATCACTTGCCAATCTTTGGGTGCATGGACGTTAATCTGATAACTGGCTTTAAGATCCGGTTGATCAAATACTGCAAACATTTGCTGGGCGGCTGCAGGTTCAAAATGTGAATACAAATAAACTTTACTGTCTACTGGGTCGACAAAACGATGTAAGCCTTCGCCATTGGTACTGTGTTCTCGAGTAAATTCAACCTCTACAGTGTTGTGACCATCAACTAATAGACTTTGATTTAACACAATATAAGCGCCATTGTAATTAGGATATACCTTGGTTCCGTTAACAATAAATTGCTTAATATTGGCTTTGTTAAGATCAAGCGTCAGTGATTTTGGCACGCTGCTTAAGTCAAAGTGAACAATCGATTTTGCACTGAATTGGCTGTGCTCACTTAAAAAGAAAGTTAGCTCATATTGTGCATTTGATACCACGTTGGATCTTGCTTGTGCTTGTACTTGGCTTATGTAGGCAGAGCCATCCCGTTGCAAGGATGATGTTGAAAGTGAGCTGCTGCAGCTGACAAGGCTAGCACAACATAATGCGATGAGACTGGTTTTGATGACCCGAGGACTAAACAATTCAGTGGATAACAATTTCACGTTAGTGTTCCTAACTTTTTATTTGATGTATGAAAAAGCCGACAACAATGTCGGCTTTAGTGCTATGAGTAGTGATTTATAAGCCTAAAAAAGACTTTGATTTCATTTTACGGATTTCTTTTTCATCTGACCATTCAATTAAGCCCGTTTCAAGATCCATTAACCGCATGGTCATTTTGTAGTAAACATCTTTGGTGCTGCCATCTTGTTTAACGATGCTTGATAAGTTGCCATAAAGCATATATTGCGCGCCAATTTGACGGCCAAATTTAATTGCCGTAGATGGGTCTACCATGCCAGCATTGTTTTGATAATCAAGTTGTTTGCGTACAGTATCAACCTTAGTCATATCAATAAAACGGAACTTACCAGAGCGTAATAGTTTATTGCTAATGGTGTCGGTCACTGATTCTGTATCGATATGTTCAGAAGTTTTATTTTTAATTTTATCCACAAATACAATCGGGCGGTTGCTCTGTGTCATTACTACAACAGGTGGGAATGCCATCATGCTGTCGACCATTTTTGCTGCGATGACTTGCAGATCAGTTGAACCGAAGTTTTCGTTAACGGTTTCGACTTCCGTCGCGTCACCATACTCTACTTTAGATTGACAGGCGCTCAGCCCCATTACTGCAGCTAATACAAATATCAGTTTCAAATTTTTCATAGTAAATTCCATTGGTGATGAGTGACAGTTGATAAGCAATTATCGTCTATCAGATGATTATCGAATAAAAACGGGTACGATTTCCAGTCTCTATTGCCCAAATTAATGTTGTACGGTTTGGTTTTACGTCAATATTTACATTTTGGCTGCTATTTAAGCGAACATTATAGCTGCCGGCATCGATAAATTGTCGAGCAATTTGAGCCTGACGTGGCAGGGTTAACCAACTTCTACGGTCGGCTTGCTCGGTGATAACATTAAATATTTGCATTACCATCGCAGCAGCATCAACTTGATTATTGGCTCGTTGACTACTGTTTTGTACACTGCGATTCATTTGGTATTTAGCATAAACTCTTGCGGCTTGTCGAAACAACGCAGCGGGTAAATCTTCTTTTAAGGCATTAATGGCTAACGCATCAATGTTAGCAATAGTTTGTGCTGTGAGTGGCGCGTCTAACCCTTGGATTTGGCTGTTATTGACTAACTGACGTTGTGGTTGATAGGTCGCTAATGACGCGGATTGGATATTACCGTTAAGTGGAAAAGGTACCGTAATACTCTGTTTTTCTGGTACAAAATCACGTTCAATAATAAACACAACTTGGCCTTGGTCGGGTGTAGGCATTACCGCCTCTCCCCAGCGACGTTTAAATTCGTCGTATTGAGGCATCCCCAGTTGTTTAGCTAAACGAACTAAATCTTGCTGTAAATACACATTGTCTGGGGTAATTTGTGCTGCTTTGCGATAATCAATAAACGCATCATTAGGCTCGTTAGCAAGTTCGTGCAACAAGCCAGTAGTGTAATAGCTGTAAGCGTTTAGAAACGAGCTGGTGACATTGCCCGCTTCTTTGCTTAATTGGGCTACTTGCGCGTCAATGGTGCCATTGGCCATGTCTTGCACTGATTTTTGTGATTTCTGATAGCGTGCTTGTTCCATACTTTGCAATTCATTACTGCGGCGAACTTCTACTAATGCCCCTTGAGCGTCGCCACTAAATAAATAATTAAGTGCCTGATATTGATGCAACATAATACGCTCATAACCCGGACCTCGATAAGGAATGGCATTATCGTTGAGTAAAAGACTGCTCGCCCCTGCACCTAATTTACTGGCACTCACGATGGCTTTATCATCAAAAACTTGATAATCGTCAATGGCTTGTTGGTAATAGGTTTTACTGCCGCTAAAGTCACCCGCAATTTGCATAATACGCCCAGACTCTTGGGCGTAAAGTAAGCCATCATTGCCGCTAATATTGTCGGCCAAATCAGTGATTTTTGCTGTTGGTGAATCGCTATTGAGTTGTTGCTTGTATGGCGCTATTTGCGATGGATAGTTAACAAATACACTATTAAAGGCACAACCGGATAGGCCAATAATGAGACTCAACCCAATACAGAATGTTCTTAACATTGTGGCACCAGTATCTGAGGTGTCATGAGGTTGACCCGTTCAAGTAAAGTAATACCCTGCAGGTGGTCATATTCATGTTGAAAAATACGCGCAACAAATCCCGTTAATGTTTGTTGATGTAACTGGCCATCAAGCGACTGATACTGAACTTCTATTTCGCTGTGTCGTGCAATAGATAGCCGCTGACCTGGAATGGATAAGCAACCTTCTACATCTGTTTCTGTTGCGGCAGATGCCGATAGAATCTGTGGGTTTATGACTACCGTTGGAGGCATTGATGGCGCATGGGGATAACGTTCGTTAGGATTTGACGCCATGATAAACATTGCTACGTTGCTGAACACTTGCGTTGCCGCAATACCGACGCCATTTGCATTCAGCATAGTGCTGAGCATGTTATCAGCTAAGGTATGTAATGCGTCGTCAAACACCGTCACTGGCTCAGCAATTTGAGTCAGTATCTGTTCGCCTGTGGTAGCAATGCTGAGTAGTGGCTTTAGCTGCATAGGTGACGGCTGTCCTTGTTATTCGCGTTAGATGACGACCTAGGTTAATCTTATTTATGGTTTAAATTGTTATGAGTAAGCAAGGTTATTACTTGCATAGTCTCATTCTATGGTACTGACCATTCACTCGATTTCAATACAGTCTATATCATATTTGCTGAATATCAGCTGACTATAAGCTGACTATGATAGCAGTCAAAGTATCCTAAAATATCTTGTATGGTCGCAAGGCTTTAGTAATGTGGTGGTGGAGTCTCTTCGGCAGAAGACGCCATGTTACTAGGCTCAATAGAATGCAGTTTATTAACCATTAATAGCATTTGCTGTTGCTGTCTGGCAACTAATGCATTGAGTTTTATCACTTCTTGGTTTAACTCTTCAATGGAGATATCTTGAAATGATAATTTCATTTCAAGATCATCAATCTTTTGTAAAACGCTTTCCATGTCGACCTCTTATTACTGAATTATTACATTAGTTATTACTGCCAATATTCAACTAAACCTTGGCTGCTAATACTGACTATCGAGCCAGGTGCTATCATTGCGGCAGAGTATACTACAGCGCCTTTGTTTTGGGTGTTTTTACTCAATTGAACTTGCCAGCGAGAAAGTCGTTTACCTGAGTCTATTTGCCATAAAAAGATTTCTCTTGATGGCGTACCTGTGAGTAATTGCTGGTCATTATTAACAAAGCGAGCACTTGAAAAATTCATTTGGCGTCGATTAATATCGAGATGACTTATTGGTTTACCGGTATCCGACTGCCACAGGGTGGCATTACCAGTGATATCGCTTGCAAAGCTGAGAGTCGCTGAATCGTTAATCGCCACTTTAGTGATGCGGGATGTTAACTGCCATTGTTGTAATGGTTGACCCGTTTGGGCTTGCCAAAGTAATACTTTACCATCATTCCCGCCGCTTAATGCTGTATTGCCATCGGCACTAATAGACACGCTATTCACTTTTTCTTGATGGCCCAAAAATTGAATTAAGCGTGATTTTTCAGGTGACAATGACATCACAGAGCCATCGACTAAACCCACAAGGGTTTGCCCTGTATTAGCGATGGCGACACTTTGCGCATAAGAAGGCAAAGACCACCATCCGACAGATGAACCATCGGTTAATCGCCATATTGCAAGTGAGTGGCTGCTAATTGTTGCAGCATAAAGGCTATTTGCTGATATCGCAGTATCAATGACGTTACTGGTATTTTGTTGTTGGCCTTGGAGCCACTGGTAAGACAACGTTGAGTCAGTAAGATCCCATACCTGTACGCCATTATGAGCCGTGCTAACCAAGGCTATGGTTGCATCATTTGACAAACTTGCACTATAACTGGCATCAGTAGTGATGACCTTAACTTTCGTCGCTGTTGGTTGGCATGCAGATAATAGGCTTACTAAGACTAGAGTTGGCCAAAAAAACAGCATTGGAACGCGTATCATGAACTTGCTCCTTGAATTATTGTCCTAAACCTTGTCATATAAGGTTTACCCAATGGTATAACCGTTTTAACTAGTATAAAGTGGCAAGAGAACATGACCAATTAAACATCTCATTGATTGAATGTATTAAGGTTATTGTAACCACTATAGGATGCTGAGGAAGCTTTAATGAAATCTATTTACAAATTATCGTTAGTTGCATTAGCCGTTGTTGGCCTTACTGCGTGTAATCAGGAACAAGACGTTGCTCAAAAGAAAGTTGAATTGACAACTGACGTTCAAAAAGAAGCATATAGTGTTGGTGGTTCAATTGGTAAGTACATGTCTGGTCACATTAAAGAGCAAGAAGAATTAGGCTTTGCTGTTGACCGCGCTATGGTGATTAAAGGCTTTAGCGATGGCTTAGGCGAAGAAATGCAGTTAACTGAAGAAGAAATGCAGACTGTATTACAAAACCTAGATAAAAAACTAAACGACAAGCGCTTAGAGCAAGCTGAAACGTTAGCTGCTAAATCAATTGCAGATGGCAAAAAATTCTTAGAAGACAATAAAGCCAAAGAAGGCGTAACCACGACTGAGTCTGGTTTGCAGTACGAAGTATTAGAGGCCGGTAGTGGTGAAAAGCCTGCTGCTGAAGACACTGTTGAAGTTCATTACCGTGGCACGTTAATTGATGGCACCGAATTTGACAGTTCATATGCTCGTGGTGAAACGGCTAAGTTCCCACTAAACCGTGTTATTCCTGGTTGGACTGAAGGCGTACAGTTAATGCCTGTAGGCGCTAAGTATAAGTTTGTTATCCCATCAGAATTAGCTTATGGCGAACGTGATACTGGCACTATTCCTGCTAACTCAACATTGGTTTTTGAAGTTGAATTAATGTCAGTAGAGAAAACACCTGCTGCAGTAGAAACTAAGTAATATCAACATTGTTTCAGTCGTTAAAAGACTGATAAATATAAATTAAAAAGGACGCTTCGGTGTCCTTTTTTGTTTACAGTTAAATTTGCTTAGAATGGCCTTGGATAAGTGATTAACTCCGTCGCTTTATATTGCTCAACGTTAGTAGTTTAACGTTAGGTAATACCAAGTTAACTCCGCTAATCATTTTATTGTCATTACGTGCAAATTAGCCGCTCTTGACGAGTAGTTAACCCTCAGCAGATCAATGTCCATCATGTATATTAGAGGCGGATTATAGCCATTTCAAACGGTAGAATAAGTACATTTGCAAACCTATCAGCGCAAACAATCCGCCACAGAATGCGGCAAAAGCCCAATTTGATTCAGCGCCAGGTATTCCGCCAATATTGACGCCCAATAAACCTGTTAAAAAACCTAATGGTAAAAATACCGCCGAAATCAATGATAAGAAATACAGTCTCTGATTCACTTGTTCTGACTGTTGTGATTGAAGCTCTTCCTGCGTAACGCTGGCTCGATCGCGTATTGCATCAAGATCTTCTATTACTCGAATAAGGGTTTCGTGTATTTCACGTAAGCGGACTTTATCATTGTCGTCAAATAGTTCGCTGGCTTCTTGTAGCATACGAGAAAATGCTTCTCGTTGGGGCGCGAGGTAGCGACGCAATACTACGGTTTGTCTGCGCAGCTCGGCAATGTCAGTACGTAAGGTTTTGTTTACTTGAGTGACAACGCGTTCTTCTAATTCATCGAGCTGCTCTTCCAGTTTGCCAATAAACTCCACTTTACGTTGCGTCAGACGCTCACAAATGGCCATGATAAACGCTGCACTATCAACCGGACCTTTGCCTTGTGTTATCGCATCGGCAACATCAATCACCGATTGTAACTGGCGCTCGCAGGTTGAGATGATCTTGTGCTCTTCAGCGTAGATCCGCACTGCGACCATGTCTTCTGGATCGGAGTTTGGGTTTAAATTAACTCCTCGTAACGCCAGTAAAATTCCTTTGTCGGAACTTAATACTCGTGGACGAGTATCAGTGGCCAACAGAGTATCCATCTCAACCCTCTGTAAGCCGGAGTTGAGGATCCATTTACGAGCTTTAGGTTCACGATATCGCAGATGTAACCACAACAGCCCATCAGCAGGCTGCCATTGTGCTATTTGTTCCGCGGTAAGTGACTGGCCAGCATTGGGGCCGGTAAGCAATAAACTGTATATAAAACCATTATTCATTATTAGAGATTCCATGTGATCACTATTGTAATAATTTACGCTATTTTTTTATCTTGCCCAAGTTTAAAACAACCTTATAAAATGAAATCCTTTATTTATCGTGCATTTAACCATCAAGCGCAATATTTGCTTAACTAACGAGCAGCAGAGTGGCCGTTCATCGGTTAAAATAGAAAAAATGCTAATAAAAGAGTACTAGTATGGAATATCAATTTCGTCGAAATCGCCTAGAAGGCACGGTCTTTGCTGAATTTAGCATGGGTCATGAAGTGTTAGGCAGATGGTTTGCTGAAGAGCTTGGTGACGACAAGAGCAAAGCTAATCATATTCTAGCCCAGATAGTGTTAATCAAATCTGGGGCGCTTAACCATTTGCGGGATATCGGTGGAGAGTTAACTATCGACATCGACTTTGAGCAAGTGAGAGTGTTTGCCAGTGTGATTGATTTTGAGGAAGAACATTTATTAGAAGACTCCATGAGCCTGTATAATGCGGAATCTGAGTCTTATTGTGGTCTGGAAGACTTTGAGTCAGTACTGCAAAGTTGGTTAGCATTTATTAACGATAAATAACCCATCTCTTAATTCTAGTGGATGATAAATAACAACAAAACCACGTTTAAGTGGCCTTGTTGTTAAATATGATTTTGATAGTGGGCTAATTGTTAAGGTAGCGTACGGCCATTTCTGTGCGAGATTTTGCATTTGCTTTACGCAGCAAATTCTTCACATGAACTTTAACAGTGCCTTCGCTGATGTGTAAGTCTTCGGCGATCATTCGATTACTTTTACCTTCCGCCAGCTCCTGCAATATTTGTAATTCACGCGGGGTTAAATTCTCTATCCAGCTGTTGTCGTCAATGGTATTTTTCAACTCATAAAGATAAGCTTCTACTTCATCACTAATCACTCGGTGACCCAGCATGGCTTTTTTGAGTTGCTCTAACAGTAAATCAGGCTCAGTGTCTTTGAGTAAATAGCCGTCAGCACCCGCTCGCAGTAGTCTAATGACATCTTGTTTAGCGTCTGAGACGGTTAAAATCACAATTCTTGCTGTTACACCTTCTTGACGCATAGCATTGAGAGTATCAAGCCCAGACATGCCTTTCATATTCAAATCGAGCAAAATAATATCGGGTTCATCTTCGGCTACGGCGGTAAGAGCTTCTAGTCCCGTGCCCGTTTCACCAAAAAGCGAAAAGTCACCGTCGGAGGTGATTAATTGGCAAATACCACGGCGTAATAATGGATGATCATCGACAACAAGTACGGAATACGGCTTACCCATTTAAAGGCTCCTGTTGAGGTGGAAAACTCAGCGTAACAGTAGTACCGCCGAGCTGGTTACTATTGAACGAAACGATACCATTCAGTTTGTTGGCGCGTTCATGCATGATGCCAATACCGAAATGCTGATCTCGTTCAGCTAAATGTGTCACGCCAATGCCATCATCACATATTGTAATAGTTATCATGCCATTATTTGTTAACTGACAATCTACCACTATATGAGCAGGGTTAGCGTGTTTAATTGCATTTAATGTCGCTTCGCGAATTAATTGTAAAATATGAATGTGTTGTTTAGCTTCAAGTAAATGTGCTGATATCTTGTAATTCAATTGGATATTGATATTCGTTTGATGACGTAATTGATCCAACATAACTTCAATAGCTTGACTTAAATTAGGCTCTTTAATGGTTAATCTAAAGGTTGATAACAGTTCACGTAATTGTACATAAGCAGTACTGACACCTTCATTAATCTCTGTCAATTGACCTTCTACTTCAGGGCTACGACAACTGTGAGCAAGACTTTTACGTAATAAACTCACCTGGATTTTCAGAAAAGATAATAATTGCCCAATTGAATCATGTAATTCTCTAGCGATGACCGCACGTTCTTCCAGTAGCGCCAGTTGCTGCCGTTGTTCAGTAGCATTATGGATAGTAATTGAACGGGTTAACATCATGGCGAAGTTTTCAAACAATAATTTATTCAATGGCTTATTAGATATTACATCTAAATAGCCCATTTGGGTCTTTTCTATTAATAGCGGAAACTGTACCGATTCAGTGGCTAACTCATCAGGCCAGCCGCCTTCAGCTTTAATAACGTCTTTAGAGCCATCATCATGCTCAACGACTAAGCGAAGAAAGGTTAAGTCTTCATAATATTTCAGCTGATTGATTGCAGATTGTAATGCTTTATAGTCGAGTTTATCAGCATGTAACATGAGTAGATTGTCGTATAAAAACTTTAGCTCATTGTTTGCTCGGGTTAATGCCAAGGTTTTTTCGTTCACTTGGTTTTCTAAATCTTCATATAAATGGGCTAATTCCGCTGCCGTCTTTTGCAGTGCATTACCTAGAGCCGTCAGTTCTATATAACCCGTTTTAGGCATCTCAACTTTGAAGTTACCTTTCGAAATAGTTGCTGCGCTATCCATCAACAATTGCAATGGTTTAACAACCCGTTTACGTGTGAATACTACGGCAAAGAAAGCGATAACAAGTAAAATAAATAAGCCGATAATCTGCCCAATAACCAATAACTTTAATTTAAAGGCCGCGAACAATTCCATCTTTAATACCAAGGTATCAATGGTGTCGACAAAGTCGGTTAATGAGGCTGAGTAAAGTCGCGTATTCCCTTCTTCAATATACACTCTCATCACTTGCCATTTATCGATAACCAATAAATATTGGTCTCGCAGCTCTTTGGGGCTATACCATTGAAGAGAGCGTTTAAGTGCTTCTGAACTAAGTGTATTTTCGAATGCAGTAATTTTTTCATCGGTATTACTACTGCCGGCATTGGTATACAACAACAGCCTATAACTTTGCATTCGCAGTGAGCCTGAGGCGTTGATGCCTTTGGCATCGCCTAAGCTGAAGGTTAAATTGACGATAGAAAACACCGCTAAGCTTGATGACAACAAAATTAAAATGAGCATTAAACTTAAAATGGTGGAAGTAAGGCTGCCACGAGTAAACATAAAATCCTGCTGTTGATAGCGATTAGTGATTAAAAATAAGTCAAAAGTACTGTTTTATATGATGTCCAATAGTGTGTTCTACATTAGGTATGGGTTGATAACATTAACAAGTTTACAAAACTGTGAAATACATCCTGTTTACATGTTGATCTGGCGCAAACTTTCATCGCTATACCCCATAAGGGGTATATTTAAAGCGGTGTTAAATCGCTAACTTTGACTTTGGAGATGTCGTGATTATTAAATTAAATATAATGTAACACGGAGATAAAGGGTGATGAAGATGAATATGAAATCAATTGCACTGAGTGCAGTGATGGCAGCCAGTTTTTTAGCTGCTGGCGCAATGGCGAGTGATAAAACGGAGCCTCGAAATGAGGTTTATAAAGATAAATTTTCTAAGCAATATGACAGCTGGCATGCAACTGATGAAAGTAAAGAAGTTGTCGATATGTTAGAAAAAGTACCTAGTCTAGTCGTATTGTGGGCAGGCTACGGCTTTGCTAAAGATTACAATGCACCACGAGGTCATATGTATGCGGTTACTGACGTAACGAATTCATTGCGTACCGGTGCGCCAAAAAATGCTGAAGATGGTCCAATGCCAATGGCGTGTTGGAGCTGTAAAAGTCCTGATGTGCCTCGTGTGATTGAAGAGCAGGGCGAAGATGGCTATTTCAGTGGCAAGTGGGCTAAAGGCGGTCCAGAAATTGTCAATGTTCTTGGTTGTGGCGATTGTCATGAAAAAGGCTCATCTAAGTTACGTATGTCTCGTCCATTTGCAGAGCGCGCAATGACAACATTGAATACTCCATTTGATAAAGCTTCTCGTAAAGACAAGCAGTCAATGGTGTGTGCTCAATGTCACGTAGAATATTATTTCGAGAAAACGGCTGAACGTCCTGGTTTCGTTAAATTCCCTTGGGATATGGGTACCACTGTTGAGCAAATGGAAGTGTATTACGACAACATGGAGTTCTCTGATTGGACTCATGCTGTGTCTAAAACTCCTATGCTAAAAGCACAACACCCTGGTTATGAAACTTGGAAAATGGGTGTTCACGGTCAAAATAACGTGAGTTGTGTTGATTGTCATATGCCTAAAGTGACTAATGACAAAGGCCGCAAATTTACAGACCATAAAGTGGGTAACCCATTTGATCGCTTTGAAGAAACATGTGCAACTTGTCACAGTCAAAGCAAAGAGTTTATGGTTAAGCAAGTTAATGAAAGCAAACAGAAAGCACAAGACTTAAAAGCACGTGTTGAAACTCAATTAGTTAAAGCTCACTTTGAAGCTAAAGCTGCGTGGGATGCTGGTGCAACTGAAGTTGAAATGAAGCCAATCCTAATGGATATTCGTCATTCACAGTGGCGTTGGGATTATGCGACTGCATCTCATGGTGCATCATCTCATGCTCCTGCTGAAGTATTACGTATTTTAGGTACTTCATTGGATAAAGCAGCTGATGCTCGCGTTAAACTTGCTCAGTTACTCGGTGCAAAAGGTGTTAAGCAACCAATTGCTTACCCTGACACTTCAACGAAAGCAAAAGCACAAGCAGCATTAGGCATGGACATGAAAACCATGAATGCTGAAAAAGCTGAGTTTAAGAAAACACTGGTGCCTAAGTGGAAAGAAGAAGCTAAAAAGCGCGAAGCGACTTATAAATAAGTTGTACTTAGCATAAAAAATCTCCTCAGGTGCAAGCCTGAAAAATCTAACAAACAGCCCTCATTTGAGGGCTGTTTTTTTATCTGTGTTATGTAGAGATAGTGCACCGGCTTCTTGCTGCTAGGTAGCATGAAAGGTGGATGATTTGCTGCACCAAAACGATGCGTCGATGTTTCTTGTGCACTTGATTGGTGCCTTAATGTTAATAAATAAAAGAGTAAATAAAATAAAAGCTATATATAACAGCGTATTGAAAAAGTGGCCTAATGATTGAATTAACTCATCCAACAAATTAATAACAATTACATTTTTTCACACTTTTGGAGGTCGAGATGAAACTCGTCAGCGCTATCATCAAGCCATTTAAATTGGATGATGTCCGTGAAGCCATTGCAGGCATGGGCATTGAAGGTATGACTGTTACTGAAGTAAAAGGCTTTGGACGCCAAAAAGGTCACACTGAACTTTATCGTGGGGCAGAGTATCAAGTGGACTTTCTTCCTAAAGTAAAATTAGAAATTGCCACCAAAGATGAAAATTTGGACATGCTTATTGAAGCCATTACCAGTGCTGCACATACCGGCAAAATAGGTGATGGAAAAATTTTTGTGACTGATTTAGAACAAGCGATCCGTATTCGTACGGGTGAACTTGATAACGAAGCATTATAAGGTGGCTGCTATGGAAGAATTAACTCAATTAGGCCTGACGGTAACTGAACTACGTTTTGCATTAGACACGTTCTATTTCCTCATTTCAGGTGCGTTAGTTATGTGGATGGCAGCGGGTTTTGCCATGTTAGAAGCCGGCTTAGTTCGCTCAAAAAACACCACTGAAATATTAACTAAAAACGTGTGTTTATATTCAATTGCATGTGTGATGTTTTTATTCGTCGGATACAACATCATGTATGTCGACAATGTAGAAGGTGGTTTTATTCCTTCTTTTGGTTCGTTAATCGGTTCGCAAGCCGATGGTGCAGACCATGCTTTGGAATCAGACTTTTTCTTCCAAGTCGTGTTTGTTGCTACGGCAATGTCGATAGTATCTGGTGCTGTGGCTGAACGGATGAAGTTATGGTCTTTCTTAGCTTTTTCGGTCGTCATGACCGCGGTCATTTATCCTATTGAAGGTTACTGGACATGGGGTGGTGGATTCCTCTCTGAAGCTGGTTTTGTTGACTTTGCTGGTAGTGGCATTGTGCACATGGCTGGTGCTGCAGCTGCAGTATCTGGTGTGCTGCTTCTTGGTGCTCGTAAAGGTAAATATGGTGAAAATGGCCAAGTTCATCCTATTCCAGGCTCTAACTTACCAATGGCTACTTTAGGTATGTTCATTTTATGGATGGGTTGGTTTGGTTTCAACGGTGGTTCACAGCTGTTGGTTTCTGATGCTGAAAACGCCAGTGCTGTCGCTAAAATCTTTGTAAACACTAACTCTGCCGCCGCATTTGGTGCAATCTCAGCGCTTATTGTGTGTAAAGTTGTTTGGGGTAAAGCTGATTTAACCATGATTTTAAACGGTGCGTTAGCGGGTTTAGTGGCAATTACTGCTGATCCTTTATCACCTTCGTTGTTAATGGCCGGTGTAATTGGTTTGGTTGCTGGTGCAGTTGTTATCTTCTCAGTGATTGCATTTGACCGAATTAAAATTGATGATCCAGTCGGTGCCATTTCGGTGCACGGTGTTGCGGGATTCCTTGGACTAATGTTAGTACCATTATCAAATGCCGATGCTAGTTTTGGCAGTCAGCTATACGGTGCTGCGGTTATCTTCATTTGGGTATTTACCACATCGTTACTGGTATGGTTTGTATTAAAAATGACTATGGGTATCCGTGTGACAGAAGAAGAAGAGTACAACGGTATGGATGCTTCTGACTGTGGAGTAGATGCTTACCCTGAGTTTGTGAGTGTGAAAACCGCTGGCTAATGAGTTAATTAGCTAACATAGAAAACAGAACCTTAGGGTTCTGTTTTTTTTTGTAGATTAATAACGTTATTACTGACTCAATTGAGGTAAATAAAGGGCCATGTGCCAGCTTAACGTATACACTATTAGATGATGAAATCTGTGATGAGGTGATGATGAAACCAATACTGATAAATTTATTAATGGGATCTTTGTTATTAAGCGCAGCAAGCTATGCTGGCACCGTTGTGGTGCGCCAGTCATCAACGCCTTTTGATGCTTTTGCTGTTCGCGACAGTGTATTACAACAGCACGAATGGCAAGAGTTGTTAAGACAGCAACAGCAGATAATGATTTTGCAATCACTGCCTATTGGTTGTTTAGCCGTGACGTCACCATTTCCTTATTTTAGCTGTGGCAATCAATTTTATCGTCCCTACGAATATCAAGACACACAACTTTTTATCCAAATAGATCCTCCTGTTAGTGTAAATCCTCCTCAGTAGCTAATAAGCCATTACAAACTTGTAGTGGTTGTTTTGGCCTAATGGGCATCTATTGACTATGCTTTTAGATAGCGTATTCCTATCTGAGGGCTGAATAATGTTTACTCATCACCCAAAAAAGACAGAGGTTAATTCCTTTGCCAAGGATGACCACTTACGACTTCAATGGACCCATCTACTGCTTATTGTTTTACTTTTCAGCATGAGCGCTTGTCAATCAACTCAGCCCCAAAACAAAGCAATCAAGATTACTGACCTATTTCATGATGAAATGTTCATGCCTGTTGAGACTGTGGCTATTGATGATATTTATCGTTTACCTGATAAGTTTGTCGCACAATTTAGGCGACAGTTTCAAGCAGATAGTACTCTTCGCAGTCAAAATATTCTGGCTAATGAATGGTTGGCTCAATATATAGGCGCACAAGATGGTGGTTTTGAGTATCGTGATAATGTTACCCGCTCAGCCAGTGAAACGGTGCTTAATCGTCAAGGTAATTGTATGTCTTTGGTTGTGTTATCGGCGGCGTTGGCTGATGCGTTAAATGTGCCCGTGGAGTTTAATGACATAGATGTAGAACCCGTTTGGGATAGGCGAGGTGGTTTTTATTTAGTTAATGGTCACGTTAATTTACGTTTGTTACCTCCAAGGGCTAATAACACTGTGTTATTTAGAGGTACTGATGTTCTAGTGGACTTTTTGCCTGAACGCTCTGTGCGTGCGTATCATAAAAAAACAGTTAATAAGCGCCAGCTAACCGCGATGTTTTATAATAATATTGCAGCAGAAGCGTTAATTAAAACTGATTTTGATGCGGCTTATGCACTGGTTAAAAAAAGCATTCAATTGGATCCGCAATATGTGGCGGCCATCAATACTCTAGCGGTTATTTATCGACATAAGGGCTACGAAGTTGAGGCTGAATATGCATATCGTTTAGCGTTACAAATTGACTCGCAAGATTTAACCACATTATACAATTTGGCGTTGATTTTAGGTGAACAAGGGCGTTTAGATGAATGGGCGCAAATACATAAAGTGCTTGAACTCGCGAGAATAAATAATCCGTTTTACTATTTTGACATGGCTCAACAAGCGTATTTTGATAAGCAATATCAAGATGCACTCATATGGTATAAACGAGCAGTTGATAAAGCGGATTATCGTCATGAATTTTATTTTGGGTTGTCTAGGGCTTATTGGGCAACAGGTGAAGAGCGTCTGGCTGAGAAAAACCTTAAACGTGCGTTAGCCTTAAGTGATAGCAATAATAAGCAACGTTACCAAATTAAGCTGCAAGCGTTTAAACAAAATTAGTACCTTTAAGGTATTTGATACTGCGGTTGATAATTGTTTTGTTCAGCTAGATCGAGTATCTCTTGGTAGCGATATGACTGTTTGAGTGTAGTAATGGCACTATCTACTCGGTTAGTCGTTTTTTGATCATAACAGGCAATTTTACGTTGAGCAGGGTCAAAGAGTGCCACTTCTGTTACTGGTATGCTGGTATCGAGTTTTGATTTGAGTAAATGACGATAATATTCAAATATTCGTCTTTCTAAAACAATGACCTCCACATATCCATTAAATAACATCACCACTTGGCTTTTCTGATTGGTGATTTCACTGTAGTTAGGGTTGGCATTCGCGATGTCTTTAAACTCATCACCTAAGTATTGTTTTGAATTTTGGAATCCTAAAATAGACAATGCGCTAAGATCGGTAATTTGTTCAATCTTAAGGTTATTTCTAGATAAGTAAAACACGCTATTTTGATATTCAAGCAAGCTCTGTGTATAAAATAGTCCTGCCACGTTATCGGGTGCATTGATCATGCAGTCTATTTTATTGGTTTTGACTAGGCGCTGCGCACGCAAATTAGGCGCATGCACAATCTCTTTTATGTCTATATTTTCACTGTCCAGAGCAGCCTTCAGAAGGTCATACTGCACACCAGTGTTTTCATCGGTAAAGAAGTAGGGTGCAATACTGTTACTGGTAGAGAAACTGATGCTATTAATGATCGGAATCAACGTTGTATGGTAATTTTGCGAGTGGAGTTCGACTAATTCGTGCGTATCATCGATGGGATCTACTGACGTGGCAATCGCAGGATTGCAAAGAGTTAACAATGAACCTAATAAATAAATATTAAAATATTTCAATCTGTTATCCTCCTCTGGATAGCTTGCCAAGTATTAAGTTGCTCATCTTCCTTGTGTTGAATTAATGATGTTAATCATTAAAGTAAAGCATATTAATATCATCAGAGTGTCTTTTTTATGAGACAGTTTATGTTAGTGATATTTGGTGCTAAAAAATCAATGTATAAGTGTATTTCATACTCGGTTTACGGGGTAGCCAAGTGAGCTCAGTTGCTATTGCTTCCTATTACGTATTCCCAATCACATACTGATAGTCACTACTATCGGCACTGATGAATAATACTTGATTGATTTGTCGATAGATACTGGTTAAATTGATGATTCATGTTCATTTTTTCGATGGTTTTTTATCATTTTTAATGAATCGTATCAGCTGATTTATTTATTGAATCAGACTCATAAGACGTTTTGCCGGAGTTGTAACCACTATGCATTATCAAAATGACGATATTCGTATCGATGAAATAAAAGAATTGCTTCCACCCATTGCGATTCTAGAACGATTTCCGGCAACCGAACATGCATCATCAACTGTTTTCAATGCGCGTAACAGTATTCATCAAATTCTAGCCCGTAAAGATGATCGCTTATTAGTGGTGATTGGCCCTTGTTCAATTCATGATCCTGTTGCCGCCTTAGAGTATGGTCAACGCTTAGTTAAATTGCGGGAACAGTATAAAAATCAGCTTGAAATTGTCATGCGAGTGTATTTTGAAAAGCCGAGAACGACAGTAGGTTGGAAAGGGTTAATTAATGATCCGTATATGGATAACAGTTTTCAATTAAATGATGGTTTACGGACCGCTCGTAAATTACTCGTTGATTTAAATGACTCTGGTATACCAACAGCAGGTGAGTTTTTAGATATGATCACGCCTCAATATGTTGCTGACATGATGTGTTGGGGCGCTATTGGTGCACGTACTACCGAATCTCAAGTACACCGTGAACTATCATCGGGGCTATCTTGTCCAGTAGGATTTAAAAATGGTACCGATGGAACCATTAAAGTGGCTATTGATGCCATTGGAGCTGCGAGTGCTCCACATCATTTCTTGTCGGTCACTAAGTTTGGTCATTCAGCCATAGTGTCAACCAAAGGGAATCCAGATTGTCATATTATTTTACGTGGAGGTCGGGCGCCTAATTATAGTGCCGAACACGTGTCCGACATTGCCAAGCAGCTGGCTAAATCTGGTTTGACAGATAATATTATGATCGATTTTAGCCATGCTAATAGTAGTAAAGATTACAAGAAGCAGATGATGGTTGCCGATGATGTTGCAGGGCAAATATCTCAAGGTAATCATGCTATTTTTGGTGTGATGGTTGAAAGTCATTTAGTTGAAGGACGCCAAGACCTTATTGAAGGTAATGCATTGTGTTATGGACAGAGCGTAACAGATGCTTGTATCGGCTGGGATGATACAGAGTCACTTTTAGCAACACTAAATAAGAGTGTACTTGACCGTCGTAAAGCTTGATATTTGATTAGTTACACCTAAAAAAATAAGGCGCACAATGCGCCTTATTTTTTTATATGTTGTACTAAGTATTCATTGGCCTTAGCTAAACTGCCAAACGCTGAAATAAGATTATCACGCCCTTTATCTTGCAGTTCAGGGTTACCTGATTCAATCATCATCCATACCCATGTTTGTATTAGTTGTAATGGTGGGTATTGAATTTTCGAGCTATCCAACATAAAGCATCCTTTAAACTAGTAAATCGTTGTTTGTTTATTATCAAACAGGCGTTTATCTGTTCTTGAAGAGTAACAAATTCTGCTGACAGAAATAACTCTATTTAGCTTAAAAAAGCATAAAATGACTAAAAAAATTTAAAAAGTAGTATTTTAGTCTGTGTAATTTTATTCATTGATAGTTCTAAAGTACTATTTGCCTGGCGCTCAAATAGCCCTTTTATGATAAACATGAGTGTGGACTTAATCCATAGTAATGTGACCGATGTCTGATTAGAAAATGACATATAATAAGACAATCAATATTAGGTCGTGGCGAACTGCCTATAGCAGTGGTAATTAATTGGAGCATAAATGAGACCTTCTGCGTATTTCGAAGGCCCGGTAGGGAAGTTAAATTGGCATGTTTTAAGATTATTATGGCCATATTTATTAGAATTTAAAGCACGAGTGTTGTTAGCAATGATTTGCTTAATCGTTGCTAAAATTGCGAGTGTTGCACTGCCATTTATTCTGAAAGAATTAGTCGATACACTTGATAAGCAATCTTCAGCCCAGCTCATCGCCGTTCCTGTTGGATTGGTGCTAGCTTACGGCATGGTGCGTTTGCTGAATGTTATAATTGGCGAGATACGAGATACGTTATTTGGCCGTGTTACCGAACGCGCTATTCGCCGCCTTGGAAGAGCCGTTTTTGAACATTTACATCGGCTCGATCTTGATTTTCATTTAGATCGCCGTACTGGCGGCCTGTCTCGTGATATTGAACGCGGCACAAGTGGCGTCAGTTTTTTAATGCGCTTTATGGTATTTAATATTGTGCCAACCCTGCTTGAGATTGCCTTAGTGATCGGTATTTTCTTTTATAACTATGGCGCCAGTTTTGCACTGATCACTTTATTTTCTGTGGTGGCCTATATTGGTTATTCAATTGTGGCGACAGAGTGGCGCACCGGTTATGTGCGCGATGCTGCGAGAGCTGACTCGCTGGCTAATACGCGTTCAATCGATAGCTTGTTAAATTATGAAACTGTAAAATATTTTAACAATGAAGAATTTGAGTCACAACGGTATGATTCCGCACTTGAACAATGGGAAGTTGCAAAGCGAAAAAACCGTTTATCATTGTTTGCGCTAAACGGTGGACAAGCATTAATTATTGCTGTTGCGATGACGGCTATGATGGCGCTGGCGGCTTATGAAGTGAGCCAAGGCTCGATGACAATTGGTGACTTTGTTCTCATTAATGCTTTTATGATGCAGCTGTTCATTCCATTAAATTTTTTAGGCTTTGTTTACCGTGAGATCCGTGGAGCATTAGCCAATATTGAGCGTATGTTTGATATTTTAGACAAACAACCACAAGTGTTAGACCGCGTCGATGCTATTGAAGCCAGTCCAACTGTCGGGGCAATAAAGTTTACTGATGTGAGCTTTCATTACGACCAACGCGCTATTTTAAACAGCGTTAGTTTTGATGTGCCAGCAGGGAAAAAAATTGCCGTAGTGGGCGACAGTGGCGCAGGTAAGTCAACTATCATTAAACTGTTATTCCGCTTTTATGATGTTGACCGTGGGTCTATCACTATTGATGGTATTGATGTGCGTCAACTTAGCCAACAGGCCTTACGAAGAGCCATCGCAGTGGTACCGCAAGATACTGTGTTATTTAATGATTCTATTTATGAAAATATTAGGTATGGCCGCTCAAATGCTACCCATGATGAGATTCTCGCGGCGATTAAATTGGCTCATTTGAGTGACTTTATTGAATCATTGCCGGATAAAGGTAATACCAAGGTCGGTGAGCGAGGATTAAAGCTCTCCGGCGGCGAAAAGCAACGAGTTGCTATTGCACGCGCGGTGTTGAAAGGAGCGCCTATTTTAGTGTTCGATGAAGCCACATCTTCATTAGACTCACGCTCAGAGCAAGCCATTTTGAGCGCCTTGCGAGATGCAGCCAAAGGCCATACAAGTTTAGTCGTCGCCCATCGTTTATCGACCATTATTGATGCTGACCAAATCGTTGTATTGAGTAAAGGTAAGATTGTTGAACATGGAACTCATACCAGTTTGTTAGCTCAACAAGGGCTTTATGCTCGGCTTTGGCATATTCAACATGAACAAAAAGATCAGCCAAATGATTAAGGGTTGGTCAATGTATATCGCGCTATGATGTTGTCGGGTAAAATACTGTCGTTGCCACAAATAAAAATCTCTCTATAGCGTAAACACTAAGTATCTGACTACTTTAACAGCGCTGAGTGGTGTTTAAATCGTCTGGATATATTTAACGCGAATGAATCTTTTGACGACAGTGATCAACGCAGTTAATCTATAGCCTAACTTGTGGGTTATTTATTCCAGATAACTTTATTTTTCAATCAATTGGATTTTATCAAAGGTGCGAATTCGTGTATGGAGGTGACTTGTGCATAATATTGCGTTAATTGCGGCGCTAGAAGGCACCCGACATCAAGTGACAACCGATTGGTTTGCTATTATGGCAATGCTTAAAACGCGTAACATGTCTGATGATGCTATTAAAATAGTTTATAACGACTTATGTGCCGGTTTGAGAGTAACGACTCGAGGACTCACTTTAGCTAAAGCAATGAACAAAGACCTTGATAAAAACATTATTAAACAAAGTGATGATCCGCAGGACATGCTTTCTTAGTTTACATCGCGTTAATCAACTTATGTTGGTTCATTGATTTGCACATTATGCAGATAAAGTGATATCAACGGATGTATTTTGACATGTTCAAATGACTTTAGTCGCTAGTATTTGGCTGGTTTACGGTATCAAATACTTGGAAGAAGATAGGAATTATAGTGAGTTGATTCAATGGTAACGAGTGCTGCTACTAATTATCAGAAGCTTACTTTTTCTGCCAACCAATACAGACCATTTTTATGAGTGCAGCTGGAGAAGGATCTAAAGTTAAGCGTTTGATTTTTCCTTGTTCAAAACACACAAATTCACCTTCGATTTCTGTCATTCGATTACAGTTTTTACAGCTTAAACTTAAGCTTTTGACATTTAGATCTGCTGCATTCGTTTTTATGTTCAACACGAAATCCCCTGAATTGATGCCTCTTTAAAATCACATTAATACTGCTTATTGTGATCGATATCAAAGTATATTGTACACCTATTCTTAAATTCGGCAAAGTAATCCTCTGAGTGCCCCCCAGTAATCCGCTCAGCGCACCCAAGTTATTCACTGGGGTTGAGGTTTAATTTATTGCATATGTCGGTAATGTTTATCGAGAGTGACCGCTACACCCGTTGATTGCACTATTCGGGCATGATGGCGGGTTAAGTATCTTGGGTCGGTTACACCACATGAATGTGCGATCATGGTTAAATCGTAATGTAAGAAATGATTGTAGTTTGCGACGCGTGCAGATTTATCTTTTGGATCCAAGCCTTTTTGCAATCGTATATTGTGAGTGGTTATACCGGTTGGGCAGGTGTCTCGGTTGCACTGTAACGATTGAATGCAGCCCAAGGCAAACATGTTTCCGCGAGCTGAAGCAATAAAGTCGGCGCCAGTGGCTAATGCCCATGCCACGTATGACGGCATGATCATTTTACCGGTCGCAATCACTTTAATGCGTTGTTTAAAGCCGCGTTCATTAAGTAAATCAACCAGTAACGGTAAACTTTGGCGCAATGGTAAGCCGACATTATCCATTAAGGCTTGTGGTGCCGCGCCCGTACCACCATCTGAACTGTCTAAGGTAAAAAAGTCTGGCGCATATTCAATACCACGACGTTCAATTTCATCTAGAAATTCAGTAACCCATGACATGTCACCTAATACCGCTTTAATACCGGTTGGTTTACCGCTGATATCTCTTACTTGATTGATCATATCGACAATGTCAGCAACATTATGTAATTCAATGTGGCCATTGGGGCTTATGGAGTCTTGTCCTGCTGGGATACCGCGAATAGCTGCGATTTCTTCGGTGACTTTTATCGCCGGTAAAATACCACCTTTGCCAGGCTTAGCACCTTGGCTTAATTTAATTTCGAACATTTTTACTTCAGGATGAGCGGCAATATCGGTCAGTTTTTGTGGGTCTAAATGACCATGCTCGTTACGCACACCATATTTAGCGGTACCTATCTGAAACACTAAATCACAATGTCCTTTTAGATGATAAGGACTTAACCCACCTTCGCCAGTATTGAGCCAACAGCCTGCTTTTGCTGCACCATGGGATAGTGCTGTAATGGCTGGGCGAGACAAGGCACCAAAGCTCATGGCCGAGATATGGCAAATTTTATCGGTTGTGTAAGGGTGTTTACATTCAGGACCAATGATTACCGCGATGTTTTGGTGAGTGTCATGATCACTGACGGGGAATGCTGAGTTCATGAACATTACCGCACCCGGTTTATCCAGAACTTGTGTCGACCCAAACGCAATTGTCCTGTCAACATTTTTAGCTGCGCGATATACCCAACTACGTTCGGCTCGATTAAACGGCAGTTCTTCGCGATCTTGAGAAAAAAAGTATTGTCTAAAAAACTCACCTTGTTTTTCAAATATATATCGAAATCGACCGATAACAGGGTAGTTGTGTCGAATGGCTTGTTTGGTTTGCAATTTATCAGCGATAAACATGTAAATTACAGCGATCAGTAATAACCAAAATAACACTAAGAAAAGACCAGAAAAAATATCTATTCCCCACATGAACCAATGTTGTTGCGGCATGTTGTTATTCCTATTTGGCTATCAATCTGATTACCATATTAGCAGATGTTCATTTGGGCAAGTTAAATTGATGATGTTAATCAACAGGCTATTCTTTAGTAAAATTGATATAAATAAATTTCTCTTAATTGTTTTAATTTATGACTTTAGAAATGAGTTTTTTGGTCGATAATTAAGCTATCGGTCATTGTATGTGAGCTAATATCATGGAAATTAAACAATCAAATAGCAGTAATGCCAGTCCACTGCGTGACAATAAAACAGTTAATACATCGCAAACTTCATCAAGCCACCAAGCTGAAAAAAATTCCTCGGTTGAGCCTAAGTTAACCAGTAATCAGCTAAGTCGACAAATGATGAATAATTCGATTTTAGCGGCGCAAGAAGAAGTCAGTATTGCTGCGGGTGATAAGTCTATGGCATTACTTTACCGTGCCGCGATTGAAGCCATTAATGAAGAGCTTGCGCCAACACTGGGGGAGAACTCAGTCCAAAAGAGTATTGAAAGTGGAGTGGATTACTCTCCTGAAGCGACAGCCGATCGTATTGTCAGCTTTGCCACAAATTTCTTCTCGGTACATCAACAACAAAATAAATCCATGGGGTTTGATGAGCAAGTTAGCAGTTTTATGGTGAAAATTGGTGATGCTATTGATCAAGGTTTTAAAGAGGCTAGCGATATCTTATCTGGGCTCAAAGTATTAGAAGGCGATATTGCAGCAGGAGTCGATCAAACCTATGAGCTCATACAGCAAAAACTTGCTCAGTTTCAACAAGACCGCCTAGATGCCCATTCAGCTAAGCAAGATTCATCAACTACGTAAACTTAGCTCTGTTCTTTTAAGTGAGTTAATCGCGTGTGATTATTCACTATAGATATAAATCGGGGAGGCTTTTAATTAAGCAAATATCTGTATAGATTGGTATTATAGTAAATACATACGCCAGTCTAAAAGGAACAAAGTCATGTGGATTACCGGTACCGTGCTAAAACGCATTGATTGGAATGATAAATTATTCTCGTTGCGTATCAAAGCCGATGTCGAACCTTTTATCGCAGGTCAGTTTATTAAGCTCAGCCAAATGCGTGATGATAAACGTGTAGCGCGTGCGTATTCGCTTGTAAATCCCCCTGGGACTGATTATGTCGAGGTGCTGGCTGTTGCGGTAGAGGATGGTCAGTTATCTCCAGATCTAAAAGCATTAAGCCCAGGTGATACCATTCAAATCACGCCCAAAGCGACCGGTTTTATGACCTTAGATGAGGTGCCTAAAGGGGCATTGCAAGGTAAACACCTATGGCTGTTATCAACAGGCACTGCAGTGGGGCCTTTTATCTCTATGCTTGCAACCGATGAGCCTTGGCAACGCTTTGAAAAAGTCGTGCTAGTTTATGGTGTAAGACTTGGTGAAGATTTAGCTTATTTAGAAACGATTAAACAGTTTATTAGTCAATATCCTCAACAGTTTGTGTTTATTCCCATTGTGACCCGTGAAGATTATCCCGAAGGCTTATCATGTCGTATTCCTGATGGCATTAGCAGCGGATTAATTGAACAGAAAGCAGGCTTAGGGATTAATGCGGAACATTCTCAAGTGATGATTTGTGGTAACCCAGGAATGATAAATGATGCGCAAACCGCTTTAGTTGAAAAAGGCTTAGTAAAAAATCTTCGACGAGCGCCTGGACAAATTACGGTCGAAAAATACTGGTAGTGTTTTGGTCAATCATAATTCCATGATAGTGGCTTAAGCTTGCCATATTGGCTTACAGCATAACAATTTGATGTTTTAGCCTTGGCGTTTTAACCGCTGAATGTGAAACAGCACTTGCTCCTTTTGATATGATCACTTACCCTGTTGCAATTGATAACCATTATCAATTGCGCCGGTGGCGGCGGAATATTGATTCAGTTAAGGAGCGTTGATTAATGAAATTGCTAAAAAGTGTCGCATTATTAGGCTTGGCTTGTGTTGCTTCTTCTGTGAGTGCTGCAGATGCATTAACGGTTTATTCTTATCGCCAAGCTTTCCTGATTGAACCTATTCTAGAAAAGTTTACCGAGCAAAGTGGTGTCGACGTAAAGGTTGTTTTTGCTAAAGATGGCATTGCAGAACGTATGGTGCGTGAAGGTCGCCTATCTCCCGCTGACGTGGTGTTAACATCTGACTTCTCTCGCTTAATGGAATTAGTGGAAAAAGATCTTGTTTCTCCCGTTGACAGTGCGGTGATTAATAGCAATATTCCCCCTCAATATCGGTCACAACAGAACAATTGGTATGCGCTGACGATGCGTGTTCGTAATCTGTATTCTTCAAAAGAGCGTAGCGGTAAAATTGACATCGATTACGAAGACTTAGCTTCAGCAGAATACAAAGGTAAAATTTGTACCCGCAGCGGTAAACACCCTTATAACGTCGCATTAGTGGCGTCGATGATTGCCCATGACGGTGAAGCGAAAACGAAAACCTGGTTAGAAGGGGTAAAAGCTAATTTAGCTCGTAAGCCTCAAGGTAATGATCGTGATCAAGTGTTAGCAGTTAAAGAAGGCATGTGTGACATTGCTATCGGTAATAGCTACTACTACGGCAACATGCTGATGGATAAAAATCAGAAAAGCTGGGCTGAAGCGGTTGAAATTAACTTTCCTAATCAACAGAACCGTGGTGCTCATGTAAACGTATCAGGTATGGCATTAGCCAAACATTCACCGCATAAAGATAATGCGATTAAGCTAATGGAATTTCTTACTTCAAACGTTGCACAGAAAATGTATGCTGAAGTTAATATGGAATATCCGGTAAAGGCTGATGTCGAACCGTCTGAATTAGTGGCGTCATGGGGTGATTTTAAAGCCGATAGTTTGCCTATCTATAAGTTGGCTGAATATCATCAAGACGCTGTAAAACTGCTTGATGAAGTGAAATTTGATCTTTAATTGAAGCTTGTTTAAACATTATCAGCGCATTATCGATATGATTGATAGATTGATAGATTGATAGATTGATAGATTTATTGATTGATAGATTTATTGATGGTGCGCTAAGTTAACTCGGTATTATTTATGATTTTAGGTTTAACCAGAAGCTGGTCGCTTGCTGGTTATTTTATTACGGCAATATTAATCTTGCCACTGATTGCCTTAATTGTGCAGTCCACTCTTCCTGATCAAGCTGTATTTAGCCATTTATTCAATACAGTGCTACCGACATACATAGTCAATAGTTTATTGCTTATGTTGTTGGTTGGACTCGGAACCCTACTTTTAGCGATTCCAGCTGCTTGGTTAATTGCCCGTTGTGACTTTCCCTTTCGCCGTTACTTTCAATGGCTACTCCTTCTCCCGTTAGCGATGCCAGCCTACATTGTGGCTTATGTTTATACCGACATGCTTGATTATGCAGGTCCGGTGCAACGTGTATTGAGGGCTTGGTTTGACTGGCAATCTCCCCACGACTATTACTTTCCCGCGATACGCAGTCTTGGCGGAGCAGCGATAATATTATCGTTAGTATTGTTTCCTTATATTTATTTATTAGCGCGTACTGCGTTTATGGAGCAGTCTTCCAGTTTGTTATATGCATCGCGTGTCATGGGATGTAGTCCGTGGCGCAGTTTTTGGCGTCTTGCGCTGCCAATGGCAAGACCCGCTTTGGCTGTCGGCGTTGCACTTGTGGCAATGGAAACCGCAGCAGACTTTGCCACCGTGAGTTATTTTGCTGTACCGACATTAACCACAGCAGTTTACGACACGTGGCTCGGCTATGGCAGTTTAACCGCGGCAGCAAAGCTGTCAGCCATTATGCTGTTAGTGGTATTTTCTATGATTGGGGTTGAGCGTTTTGCCCGGCGGAAACAACAATTATTTCAAAAACAATCTTCTCTTAATGAAGCTGACAGATATGTGTTGTCACCAAAAATGGCTTGGGTCGCATTAGGCTATTGCGCTGTTTTGTTATTTACAGCCTTTTTATTACCTTTCATTGTGTTGTGTGGATATGCTATCGATTATTTCAATGAAAGTTGGGATGTTCGATTTTGGCAGTATAGCCTAAACAGTTTATATATTGCCGCTATTGTCAGTGGTGTGTGCGTAGTCCTATCATTGATATTAATGTTTGTACGCCGTGTGAGTCCGCGACAAAGTGATCAGCTTCCCGCAAGATTGAGCAGTACTGGTTATGCTTTACCGGGAACGGTGTTGGCGATTGGTGTATTAGTACCTCTGACGTTTATCGACTTTGCGATTAACGATATTTACGATTGGTTTGGCGCCCAAGGCCCAGGTTTATTGCTGACTGGCAGCGTGTTTGCACTGATTTTTGCTTTTTGTGTTCGTTTTATTGCTATATCCATCGGCAGTTTAGAAAACAGTTATAAACGTATTTCCCCTTCTTTAGACATGGCGTGTATTACCTTAGGACGAACGCCTACTCAGCTACTATGGCGAGTACATTTGCCTTTATTACGCAAAGGGATTTTTGCCGGTGCTTTGTTAGTGTTTATTGAAAGCATGAAAGAATTACCCGCAGCGTTATTATTGCGTCCTATAGGATTTGAAAACTTGGCGACTTATGTTTTCCAATTTGTCTCAGATGAAAAACTAGAACATGGCGCATTGGCCGCTATTGTGATTGTGTTAGTTGGGCTTGTACCTTTGATTTATCTTAATCGCTCTTTGGAGCAACAAGGCTAATTATGTCAACCTTAACCATTGAAAATGTTTGCAGCGATTATCACGGTCAAGTGGTGTTGCGCCATTTAGATCTTACCTTGGCGCAAGGTGAAATTGTCGCATTATTAGGCCCCAGTGGCTGCGGCAAGACAACACTGCTGCGCGCGATTGCGGGCTTACAAGCCATTAGCCAAGGTTGCATCAGCATCAATGGGCAAACGCTGAGTGGTGATGGTGTGTTTGTTGCGAGCGAGCAACGTGGTGTGGGAATGATTTTTCAAGACTATGCCTTATTTCCGCACTTAACTGTGGCAGACAATATCTTATTTGGGGTTAACGAACTCAATCGTACTGCGCGGTTAGCTCGATTGGAAGAAATGCTCGAACTGGTTAAATTAACCGGGTTGGCGTCTCGTTACCCGCATGAATTATCTGGTGGTCAACAGCAACGAGTGTCGATTGCGCGTGCATTGGCATATCAGCCAGAATTATTATTGTTAGACGAACCTTTTTCTAATATCGATGCGCAAGTCCGTAACGATATGATGTTAGAAATTCGCGCCATATTAAAACAACGTAATGTCAGTGCCGTGTTTGTGACTCACAGTAAAGATGAAGCATTTGTGTTTGCAGATAAACTGGCTTTATTTAAAGATGGCGCCATTATTCAACATGGTAAAGCCGAAACCTTATACAGTGCACCAACTGATCGCTACGTTGCCGATTTTTTAGGGGCGGGTAATTACTTACCTGTTACGGTTACTTCCAGTCATCAAGTGCACTATTCCTTGGGCGATCTTAGCAGCACAGAAGCATTGTCTTTACCTGTTGGCAGCCAAGGGCAATTATTATTGAGACCACAGCAAATTGAATTACATCCTCGTATCAATGGCCGAGGATGCATTGTCGAAAGGCATTTCCTTGGTACGGTATGTCATTATCAGGTCCAAATTGGCGATGATATTTTGGACGTCAGTAGCCAATCAACGACGTTAATGCCCGGTCAACGAGTGGACATAAATATTACAGCGCATCCACTGGTGATTTTTAATTAACTATCAATGCTGTAATTTTAATTGTCCAGCCTGTAGTGAACCTTAGTTCGGGGAAAGTGGTTATCAAATTACCCTTTGTTTGCTAAAAGTGTTGCTAACAGTACGTTATTAACTTGTAATAACGCTGCTTTAAACACCCCAGCAATAAGATACTTACCTCATGCTTGCAAAATAATGGCTAATTTTACGATGACATAGGCTAAATATCTGATTTAGGGCTTACTTTTTGGCCCTTAACTCTAGTGAGTTCGTTAACAATTGTAATGAATGATCAAGCTGTTATCTGCACGAATATGAATACAATATGTATTACAAACGGGCTAAATGTGAGTACACTTCAAGTAATTTAAATTTGATTAAGTTAATCTAATGATTAGCTTAACTGGTAAGAGATGTTAATCGCCGTCGAATAACATCAAAACGTTAAATTATCACCGTTTAGGCCGACATTTAGTATTAAGATGGATGAAGTTAATATGGGTAACCAAGTTATGCCTCGTGAACAGTTAGGAATTTGCGCAGAAGGGAATTTACACAGTGTGTACTTGATGTTTAATGCCAACGATGGTGTTGAAGATCAGTTACGCCCATCTATTGCTAATGTAGCGCAGTATATTTATGAACTCACGGATCAATATGCCGACAGTGCTTTTAATGGCTTTGTGGGTATTGGGGCTAATTTTTGGGATACCTTTTATCCAGAATCTCGCCCTGCATTATTAAAACCTTTTCCGGCCATGAGTGAAGGTAACCGTGATGCACCTGCAATGGAATATGATCTGTTTATTCATATCCGTTGTGATCGCTATGATATTTTGCATCTTGTCGCCAATGAAATTAACCAAATGTTTGAAGATTTGGTCGAGTTAGTCGATGAGGAACGTGGCTTTCGCTTTATGGACAGTCGTGACTTAACTGGTTTTGTTGATGGTACTGAAAACCCTAAAGGACGCCATCGTCAACAAGTTGCACTTGTCGGTGATGAAGATCAAGAATTTGTCTCTGGTAGTTATGTTCATGTCCAAAAATACATGCATAACTTAAGTAAGTGGCATCGTTTACCGCTTAAAAAACAAGAAGATATTTTTGGTCGTACCAAAGTTGATGATATTGAGTATGAATCAGAAGATAAGCCATTAACCAGCCACACAAAACGAGTTAACTTAAAAGATCCACACGGTAACGCATTAGAAATTTTACGTCAAAGCATGCCATATGGTTCGATTAGAGAACAAGGATTGATGTTTATTTCAGTATGTCGTACACCGGATCACTTCGAACAAATGCTCCGCAGTATGGTGCACGGTGATGGTCACGGGAATCATGATCATTTGATGTTGTTTACTAAAGCGCTGACTGGATCGTCTTTCTTTGTGCCATCATTGGATTTTTTAACTCAATTTGATGATGCGTAAACGCCAGTTTTAGGTAATAAAAAAGCAATGCCATGGCATTGCTTTTTTATTGAAATGGTTTTTTATTCACTATAGTTGAATAAAGATCTAACCGTTTCTAATGTCTCATCAATGGTTTTAATACTTGCTGGACAGATGAAAATAGTATCATCACCGGCAATAGTACCTAATATCCCTTCTGGTTTGCCTATTGAATCGAGCAAACGGGCGATTAATTGCGCAGCACCAGGGCTAGTTCTTACCACGATCATGGCTTGGTTATGATCGACATCCAATACCAAATTTTTAACTGGGCTACCCGCAGTAGGTACGCCTAGCTCGGCAGGGAGGCAATACACCATCTCTTGCTTAGCGTTGCGAGTGCGTACAGCACCAAATTTGCTGAGCATACGTGATACTTTAGATTGATTAATATTACCGAATCCTTCGGCTTGAAGCGCATTAACAATCTCGCTTTGGCTTCCAAAACGTTCTTCTTTGAGAATCGCTTTAAAAGTGCGTACGAGCTCATCCTGATTTCTTGTCGCTGGCATAGTGATAATTCATCTTATAGTTGTTATTCAAAAATCTAGCACATTTTGAATAGATTGACTTATTAAGTCAAGAAAGAATCAGATTTATTGAATAAAAATTCATTTTTTAATGGAACTTTAAACTGACACTAATAACTAATCCGGCGACTCATTTAAACCATAGGCTTTAGGATAAGGGTAACGATTGTTTTGTCAGTACCAATAGCGTATCACCATTTATAGACAATAGATTGAGTTTTCCTTTAGAGAAATCAACTTGTTCTACCAATGAAATCGCTTGCATCAGTTCAGCTTCTTGGGTGATTAAACTATCGATACAGGCTTTCATAGTCGAACCTGATGGTGCAAGTTGTAGCAAGTGACCTTGTTGGGCGTAACGACCAAAAAATTGATTACAGCTATTATTACCTGTCAGTTCACCGTTTGGAGCAAAAACTAAATTTGCTGGGCTATTATTAATGGTAGGAGTGTCGAGGACGACTTCTACATGCCAAGTACCAATTAATTGTTCATTTGAGACAATTTGAGTGTGGCTTTGACAAGCACTAAGGCCTAAAAATATAACAGTGGCGCCGAGAATATGCTTTATCATGTTGAGAGATTTCCATATACCAAAAAATTGCCGTTATTCTACTACTTGAGTGTGAATAAGAGCGTAAATAATTGTAATGTTTTGGATTAATGAACATTATTTAACGTATTAAAGAGTCGCAAATGATCAAATTAGTTAAAGTGTTACATTTCGTCGGTTTAATCATGTTGTTGGTGGGTGTCGGCTTATATTGGCAAAGTGATATCGGTCAACAAGTCAGTGGGATGTTGGTCATTGCTTCACTCATTGGCGTGGGAACACTAATTATGTCTCCGCTGCCCGTTGCGCTAGTGATAGAATGGGCTAAGAAACAATCTCCCAATTCAGGGTCAAAGGAATAATCATTGTCATTTATTATCCGTAAGGCGTTATTAACCGATGTTGCTGCTATTGTGCAGTTAGAACGAGCCCATGTTGATGATGAGTTGGTAGGTTCAAATAGCCAACTTCATGCTCATTCATTTACCAAAGCAGAGGTGAGCCAGTTGATAAATCAACATTGGTTTATCGTAGCTGAAGAGCAAGGGGTGATCATTGGATATGTGATGGCGGCAAAATGGTCATTTTTTTCCTCGCAACCATTGTACCGACATATTATTCAAAAACTTAAGTTTGCCGATTTAAATGGACAAGCTTTATCGACGACTAACACGTGCCAATATGGACCCGTTTGGATACAAGAATCAAAACGCGGCCAGGGAGTTTTTTCGGCGCTGGTTACCGAATTAAAAAAACAAGTGGCAGATACCTTTCCATTTATGGTGACGTATGTTGCCGCTGACAATGCGCGTTCGTTGGCAGCACATCAACAAAAAGCCGCAATGACAGAGATTGATCAATTTCGTTTTGAACAACGTGATTATTGTTTACTGGCCACAGCTAATATTACGTGATCGTTATACTAAGGGGTGTTGATAAAGTGGTTATTTATGAGGAATATTATGAGTACTAACTTTGAAGCACTCTTTTCACCCTATTTGGATTTAAGATTATCTGCATTTGACAATATGAAGCTAATAGCCGCGGTGTTGACTGATGCGACAGAGTTGTATGAGTGTGTTGAAGCCGATTTACAAAATCCAGATGATCCGCAATTGCAGCTATCGGGGTATTTTGTGCGCTGGCAAGACATGTGGCTATTTTGTGGCGTAACCAATAATTATCAAGCAGCGATTACGCTATTTACCGATGTCGAGCGGATTAACTTAGCGTCTATCAGTGTCAAAGTAGTGCCCGTAATGACAATGCAACAAGTGTCGTTTATGTGTATTGAAAGTTCACATTTCGATCATTGTTAACGAGTTCGATCACCTTGTACTTATGCTGACTTAGTTTGATTACGCTTAAGTCTATTTGGGCTAAATTTATTGGTGTGCAATAGCCTTGAGAGGCTTTAATACGATCTAGATTTTGTCTGAGTTTGGCTCATTGATCTTATTGAGTTAGATTATTAATCTAGATTATTTATCGGGATCATTGAGCTGCATCAACACTAGTGGTCGTTGTTCACTGTGATAGCGACGATACAACTGAGTGATGTCTGCTGGTATCGCTGATAAATCATTTTGACCTATCACGACATTTTGATCTATAACGATAAAGTGCTGCTGTTGATATAAGCCAATTAACCACGAATGAGCAAACAAGAAGCAATTTTTAGCGGTTAATTTGGGCGCGATAAATTTCAATAACTGAGTTGAAAGCTGTTGTCCACGGTAGTCAGGGTGAACCAATAATCCATTGATTAATTGATATTGGCCAATAGGTTTAACTCTTACCGCAGCGATTATTTTTTGCTGGCTTATATCAACTTCATCAGTAGCTGGTGGGCTTAGATGATGAATGACAGCCACAGACTCTTTCTGAGCTAATCGAGCATACGGCATATGTTGACGATAGAATAACTTGATTGCAGACCACTGTTTAATGGCTGGCAAGTTAATGGCTGGAATGTTAGTAACAGGGCTGTTTATCGCACAGGGGTTAGTTGCCGTTGATGGCTGGTGGTTTGCTGTTATCTTTGTGTTTAGCCAAGTGGGTTGATACATAATCTGAGCCATTGTTGAGATTAAATGTTGAGATTAAATGTTTAGATCAAATCATTGTATTGCCAATGATAGATAAAATAAAACCGCCAGTTGGCGGTTTTATTTTTTATCGTGTTAGCTTAATACAGACACTAGCTTAAGACGATAATTATGCTGGCTGATTATAAACCTGCATCTGCACGAAGTGCTTCAGCTTTATCAGTCGCTTCCCAAGGGAAGATATCTCGGCCAAAGTGGCCATAAGCAGCAGTTTGCTGATAGATTGGGCGTGCCAAATCTAGCATTGCTGTTAAGCCGTATGGACGTAATTCGAAGTGTTGGCGTATTAATTTAATCAATACTTCTTCTGATACTTTACCGGTACCGAATGTTTCAATACTAATAGACGTTGGCTCTGCAACACCAATAGCATATGACACTTGTAGCTCACAACGGTCAGCTAGACCAGCAGCAACGATATTTTTAGCTACATAACGTGCAGCATAAGCCGCACTACGGTCTACTTTTGATGGGTCTTTACCAGAGAAAGCACCACCACCGTGACGAGCCATACCGCCGTAGGTATCTACAATAATTTTACGACCTGTTAAACCACAATCACCAACAGGGCCACCAATCACAAAGCGACCAGTAGGGTTGATAAAGTATTTAGTGTCTTTGTTTAACCATTGAGCAGGTAATACCGGCTTGATGATAGTTTCCATTACCGCTTCAATTAAATCAGCTTGACTCACGTCTTCACGATGTTGAGTTGATAATACAATCGCATCAATACCGATGATTTTGCCATCATCATAAGCAAACGTTACCTGGCTTTTAGCATCTGGGCGTAACCAAGGCAGTGTGCCGTCTTTGCGTACTTCAGACTGACGCTTAACTAATTTGTGCGCGTAAGTAATCGGTGCAGGCATTAATACATCAGTTTCATTGCTGGCATAACCAAACATTAAACCCTGATCACCAGCACCTTGCTCTGCAGGGTCTGAACGATCAACACCTTGATTGATGTCTGGTGACTGTTTGCCTATGGCATTAAGTACCGCACATGAATCAGCATCAAAACCCATATCTGAATTGGTGTAACCGATTTCGCGTACGGTTTTACGGGTAATTTCTTCAATGTCTACCCAAGCAGAAGTGGTGACTTCACCGCCCACTAATACCATACCGGTTTTGACATACGTTTCGCACGCAACACGAGCCTTTGGATCTTGCTCAAGTATTGCGTCTAATACCGCATCAGAAATCTGATCGGCGATTTTATCTGGATGACCTTCTGAGACAGACTCAGAGGTAAACAAGTGCTTTGCCATAATAGGAGAATCTCGTTGGTTGCATTTGAATATACGTCTAGACGTCTATTTTAGTCGAAATCTAATTTGATAACACCCCTTTGTACGAATTTAACTGGAGAATTGTGCAATGGAGCATAATTTTTTTTGTTAATCATAGATATGTTTATACTGGTGAAAAATCAAGTGTTTGATTCATATTGCTTTATTTAAATGCTCATCGACTTGCGCGGTGTATTTATCATAAAAATAGACAATGTTTTTGATAGATTAGAGATTATATTGCCTAATCAGAGCCATAGCTCTGCCAATCACGATACTTTTTATTTATAAGTGGCAATAAATAATTACTCTGTATTTATCTCATGTTATGGTCATGATGACCATTTGGTGCTGTATTTACGATGTTTATTTATTGGCATTGTATGAAATCACCGTTTATTTAACGGTTAAAAAGAAACCCGAAAAATTTTAATTTGCGTCACATCGCCTTGTAGGGGAAAATATGGCTTCACAATTGCCCGTTAGACCTTACAAACAAGCAGGAGAGAGCATGTCATCTCGTAAAGTACTCGCTAACGCTATTCGCGCCCTAAGTATGGATGCGGTTCAAAAAGCTAACTCTGGTCATCCAGGTGCCCCAATGGGGATGGCAGATATCGCCGAAGTGCTATGGAATGATTTTCTAAAGCACAATCCAACTAATCCTAACTGGGTCGATCGCGATCGTTTTGTTCTGTCAAACGGTCATGGCTCTATGCTTATATACTCTTTATTGCATTTAACTGGCTATGAATTGCCTATTGAAGAGCTAAAGCAATTCCGTCAGCTGCATTCAAAAACGCCTGGTCATCCTGAATATGGTTATACCCCTGGTGTTGAAACTACAACCGGTCCTTTAGGCGCTGGTTTGAGTAATGCTGTTGGTATGGCTATTGCGGAAAAAACCTTGGCGGCTCAGTTTAACCGTCCAGGTCACGATATCGTCGATCACTTCACCTACTGTTTCTTAGGTGATGGCTGTTTAATGGAAGGTATTTCTCACGAAGTCAGTTCATTAGCCGGAACATTAGGCCTTGGAAAGTTAGTCGCATTTTGGGATGACAACGGTATTTCTATCGATGGTCATGTTGAAGGCTGGTTCACTGATGACACTCCTAAGCGTTTTGAAGCCTATGGCTGGCACGTTATTGCCGATGTAGATGGTCATAATCCTGATGCTATCCGCGCCGCGATTGAACAAGCTAAATCTGTAACAGATAAGCCATCGATGATTTGCTGTAAAACCATTATTGGTTTTGGTTCGCCTAACAAGTCGGGTAGCCATGATTGTCATGGTGCACCATTAGGTGATGCTGAAATTGCAGCAGCTCGTGAGTTCTTAAACTGGCCACACGCTCCTTTTGAAATCCCATCTGATGTTTATGCTGGTTGGGATGCTAAACATAAAGGTGTTGCTAACGAGTCATTATGGAATGACAAGTTTGCTGCTTACCAAGTTGCGTTCCCTGAACTGGCTGCAGAATATGAACGTCGCGTATTAAAAGGTGACTTACCTGCAGATTTTGAAGCAAAAGCACAAGCCTTTATCCAAGAAAGCCAAGATAAAGCCGAAGGTATTGCGAGTCGTAAAGCGTCTCAAAATTCAATTGGTTTCTTTGGTGCTATGTTGCCTGAATTACTTGGCGGTAGCGCTGACTTAGCCGGTTCTAATTTAACGCTTTGGTCTGGTTCAAAAGGTATTCAAGACGATCCTGCCGGTAACTACATCTATTACGGTGTACGTGAATTCGGTATGAGCGGTATTATGAACGGCGCGTCGTTACATGGTGGTTTTATTAACTATGGCGCAACTTTCATGATGTTCATGGAGTACGCACGTAACGCGGTACGTATGTCAGCATTAATGGGCATTCAAAACATTTTCGTTTATACCCATGATTCAATCGGTCAAGGCGAAGATGGCCCAACTCACCAACCGGTTGAGCAATTAGCTAACTTACGTTTAACGCCTAATATGGCTGTTTGGCGTCCATGTGATGCTGCGGAAACGGCAGTATCTTGGAAGGCGGCGATTGAACGTCGTGATGCACCAACTTCATTAATCTTTAGCCGTCAGGGTCTTAAGGCACAAGCGCGTACTGCTGAGCAATTAGCTAACGTAGCTAAAGGTGGTTATGTACTGTCTGATTGCCAAGGCACTGCTGATGTGATTTTGATTGCCACAGGTTCAGAAGTGCAGTTGGCGATGGATTCTGCCGCAGAGCTCACCAAACTAGGTCAAAAAGTGCGAGTAGTTTCTATGCCTTCTACGACTGAGTTTGATAAGCAAGATGCTGCTTACAAAGAATCTGTACTACCAAAAGGTGTCACTAAACGTGTTGCGGTTGAAGCGGCACATACTGACTTCTGGTACAAATATATTGGTTTTGATGGTGCTGTAGTGGGTATGACCACCTTTGGTGAGTCTGCTCCTGGTGGTGATTTACTTAAACATTTCGGCTTCACTGTTGATAATGTAGTAAAAACTGTCCAATCTTTAGGATAATCATCTGAGATTAAACACTTATCTATTAGGTGTTTAATCTGTATAATAACGGCCTGCAATACTATTGCAGGCCGTTTTTTTATCTCTTTAATTCACGTGAAATAATATATGCTAAGTCACTTATTAATAGATGTTTTTATCATAATTTGTTGAATAATAAGTGCTTCGGATAATTACTCTGGACCCTAAATGATTCGAGTTGCAATTAATGGTTATGGCCGGATTGGCCGCTCAATACTTCGTGCATTGTACGAATCTGGAAAACGTCAACAAATCCAAATTGTGGCGATCAATGAGTTGGCAAAGCCAGAAGCCATATGTCATTTAACTCAATATGACACGACTCATGGTCGTTTCAAGCATACCGTTAAGCTAAATGGTGATCAGTTGCTTATTGGTGATGACAGCATTTTGTTACTCAATCAACCCGATGCTAATTTATTGCCTTGGGCTGAACTTGATATCGATATCGTTTATGAAGCCACCGGCAGCTTAATTGATCGTCAAGCTTGCGAAGCACATATTCATGCAGGTGCTAAGCAAGTGCTGATAAGCCATCCTTCTTCTGCAGATGTTGATGAGACCATTGTATATGGTGTTAATCATGATTTGTTGCGCGCAGAGCATACCGTTATTTCTAACGCATCTTGCACTACCAATTGTATTGTTCCGGTTATCGATGTATTGGATAAGCATTTTGAAGTCAAGAGTGGCGCCATTACCACGATTCACTCGGCGATGAACGATCAACAAGTGATCGATGCTTATCATGATGATTTACGTCGAACTCGTGCTGCTGGTCAATCTATTATTCCGGTAGACACAAAATTAGCGCGAGGCATTGAGCGTATTTTGCCGCACATGAAAGATAAGTTTGAAGCGATTTCTGTTAGGGTGCCAACCATAAATGTGACCGCGATCGACCTGTCTGTCACGCTAGAGAAAAAAGTCAATATTGAGCAAATTAACCGTGTGTTACAACTTGCGTCAAACGGCAGTTTTAATGGTATTTTAGGCTATACTGACGAGCCTCTGGTATCGTGTGATTTTAACCACGATCCACGTTCAAGTATTGTAGACGGAACCCAAACGCGTGTCAGTGCTGGCCACTTGGTCAAATTATTATTATGGTGCGACAACGAATGGGGTTTTGCCAACCGCATGCTGGATACTAGCTTAGCGATGATTCAAGCAAAGTTAGATCGATAATATCAACAGATTATGTCGCAATGGGTTAAGCCGGTTGCGCAGCAAGACTTTGTATTAACTTAAAAAGGAACTGCTAATTATGGCAATTATTAACATGACAGATTTAGATCTACAAAATAAGCGTGTGCTTATTCGTGAAGATTTAAACGTACCTGTCAGCGACGGTGTTGTAACAAGTGATGCTCGTTTACGCGCATCATTACCTACCATTGAACTCGCATTGAAAAAAGGCGCTGCCGTAATGGTGATGTCTCATTTAGGCCGCCCAACAGAAGGCGAGTTTAACGCTGAATATTCAATGCAGCCGGTAGTCGATTATTTAGCTAAAGCGTTAGACTGCCCAGTGCGCTTAGTGAGTGATTATCTTGATGGCGTTGACGTGAATGTTGGCGAAGTTGTGGTATTTGAAAACGTTCGCTTTAATATTGGCGAAGGTAAAAACGATGAAGCTCTGTCTAAAAAAATGGCAGCATTATGTGATGTGTATGTAATGGATGCATTTGGTACGGCTCATCGTGCCCAAGCATCGACTCATGGTGTAGGTGTTTATGCTCCTATTGCTTGTGCTGGGCCATTATTGTCGCAAGAATTAGATGCATTAGGCAAAGCGCTTGATAACCCAGCTCGTCCAATGGTGGCGATAGTAGGTGGTTCTAAAGTGTCGACTAAATTAACTGTGCTTGAAAGCCTATCAACTAAGGTTGACCAGCTTGTTGTGGGTGGCGGTATTGCCAATACCTTTATCGCAGCTGCGGGTTATAACGTCGGTAAATCATTGTATGAAGCTGATTTAGTGGAAGAAGCAAAGCGTCTTGTGGCAAATGCGAGAAGCCGTGGTGGTGATATCCCTGTACCAACAGATGTTGTTGTAGCAAGCGAATTTAGCCCAACTGCAACTGCAACATTAAAGTCAGTAGCAGACGTGACCGACAGCGATATGATTTTTGATATCGGCCCAGATAGCGCAGAAGCACTGGCTAAAATTATTGAACAAGCAGGGACGATCGTCTGGAATGGTCCTGTTGGCGTGTTTGAGTTTGATCAATTCGGCGAAGGTACTAAGCGTATTGCCCAAGCCATTGCTAATTCTAAAGCGTTTTCTATTGCTGGCGGTGGTGACACGCTAGCGGCAGTCGATAAGTATAACATTGCTGACAAAGTGTCTTATATTTCAACCGGCGGTGGTGCTTTCCTTGAGTTTTTAGAAGGTAAAGAATTACCCGCTGTAGCAATGCTTGAAAAGCGTGGCGCTTAGATCACATATCAAGTATTTGTACCGTAAAACCTAATAATAATTATTATAAAAAAATGCTCTGTCATAACCTACAGGATGTAGGTTGTGCCAGAGTGTAAAATCCGTCCAAACGATAGCGACCTAGGTGAGTAATCACCCTATTAATGGAGAACAAAATGGCTCTTATCTCTCTACGACAACTGCTTGATCATGCTGCAGAGCATGGTTATGGCGTCCCTGCATTTAACGTGAACAACCTTGAACAAATGCGTGCAATTATGCAAGCGGCTGAAGCAACTGACAGCCCTGTTATTGTGCAAGCATCTGCTGGTGCACGTAAATATGCTCGCCCACAGTTTTTAAAATATCTTATGGCTGCTGCGCTTGAGCAGTATCCAGATATTCCGGTATGTATTCATCAAGATCACGGTACTGATCCTGACATTTGTCAGCGCTCAATCCAGTTAGGCATGTCATCAGTAATGATGGATGGCTCGTTGATGGCCGATGGTAAAACACCCGCGTCATACGAGTATAACGTGGATGTGACTCGTCGTACTGTGGCTTTTGCTCATGCATGTGGTGTGTCAGTTGAAGGTGAAATCGGTTGTTTAGGCAGTTTAGAAACTGGCCAAGCAGGCGAAGAAGATGGTGTGGGTGCTGCGGGTATTCTCAGCATGGACCAAATGCTAACAACTCCAGAAGAAGCAGCGCGTTTTGTTGCCGATACTCATGTTGATGCATTAGCTATTGCGATTGGTACCAGCCATGGAGCTTATAAGTTTAGTCGTAAACCTACTGGTGATGTATTACGTATCGACCGTATTAAAGAAATTCATGCGCGTATCCCTAACACGCATTTAGTGATGCACGGTTCATCTTCTGTACCGCAAGAGTGGCTGAAAATCATCAACCAGTATGGTGGTGAAATTCCAGAAACTTACGGCGTACCATTAGAAGAAATCGTTGAAGGTATTAAGCACGGTGTGCGTAAAGTGAACATTGATACCGATTTACGTTTGGCATCAACGGGTGCAGTGCGTAAATTCTTAGCTGAACATCCTGCAGAATTTGATCCGCGTAAATTCTTAAAAGCATCAATGGAAGCGATGGCTGACATTTGTACGACTCGTTATGAAGCATTTGGTTGTGCGGGTATGGCCTCTAAAATTAAGCCTAAGTCACTACAAGCAATGTATAAAGCTTATCAATCTGGTGAACTTGACCCTAAAATCATGTAAACCTTTTTTACGTTAAAACAGCAAATCAGCTCATTTTTTGAATGAGCTGATTTTTTTGTAAATTAATAACGAAAAACGTTGTTTTTTTAAACACTATCTAGCATCATCCTCGCCTTAAAAATTGACGCAAAAACGTCATCATTTATTGATATAACCTTATTCCGTTAGCCATCTTTAATAGTTGAACTCATTATATGCTTGTTAAGCCGAATGCACCTTTATCCTTATTTTCACTGACCTGGCCATTGTTCGTCGACTTTGCTTTGCACTTTTTAACGGCAGCAATTAATACTTTTATGATAAGCCATGTGTCGTATCAAGGTGTAGCGGCGCTGTCGGTTGGTAATATGGTGTTTGAACTGGCCATTACGTTATTTAGTTTCGTCAGTATTGGCGCTAGTGTTGTCATTACTCAGTATTTAGGGGCTAATAATAAAGCTGCAGCCAGTGCCGTAGTGTATTCATCTATCGGATTCAATTTTTTAGTTGGTTTGGTCGCAGCGGTAGGTATTTTAACCGGCTCAACCATGATGTTGAATCTAATGAACTTACCTGCGGAGCTTATGGCCGATGGTAAATTGTATTTACAAATTGTCGGTTTGTGTTTAATTCCCGAAGCGATGGCCATGTGCTTAGCGGCCGGAATGCGGGCTCATGGTTTTACCCAGCAAGCTATGTGGGTAACATTATCGATGAATGTGATCACCTTTATCGGCAACTTATTATTGCTCTATGGTTGGTTTGGTTTGCCACAAATGGGTGTAGCAGGGGTTGCGATTAGTACTGTTGTTGGGCGACTAGTGGGTGTGAGCATTATGATGGTGTTGTTTGTACGCTATACCAAAATACCATTACACATTCCGAGTATTTTGCGTCCAGATAAAGTCATGCTAAAAAAAGTGTTTCACATTGGTTTACCTGCCGCCGGCGAAAACGTCTCGTGGATGCTGCAATTTATGGTCGTCACTTCATTTGTTGGCTTAATGGGTGATAAAGCCTTAGCGGCGCAGTCATTATATTTTCAAATTTGTATGTTTATCTTATTGTTCGGGCTATCGATAGGCATAGGTAACGAAATTATTATTGGTCATATGGTGGGTGCTAAGCAATTAAAAGCTGCAGAGCATCAAATGTATCGCGCATTAAAATTGGGTTTGATTGTTACCAGTGTTGTGGCTTTATTCGTTGCAATATGGGGACCTAACCTTGTCGGTCTGTTTACTGATGAACAGGACATTATTGTCCTTGTGGGGCAATTATTTGTACTCACGTTAGTTATGGAGCCCGGTAGAACTTTTAATTTAGTGGTGATTAATGCGTTAAGAGCTAGCGGCGATGCCAAGTTTCCGTTTTTTATGGGCTTATTTTCAATGTGGTGTATCGCGGTACCAGGTGCTTATTATCTCGGGATCCATTTAGAGTATGGTTTATTGGGTATTTGGGCTGCCTTAGCGCTTGATGAGTGGGTTAGAGGGTTGGCGATGTTGTGGCGTTGGCGCAGTGGCCGTTGGCAGGCTAAGAGCCTTGTTGCTTAACGCTTAAGGGGATGACTATTTTTCAATTCTGCGATCAAAGTGTTAGTATGCGTGGGAATTTTAAGCGCATGACCCCCCATTAGATTTTGTAAATCGTAAATAAAGGACGAAATGACATGAAAAAACTGCTACTTACTGCAGCTATTACACTAACCATGCCATTTGCAGCACATGCTGGAAGTGAGTTTGTTGAAGGTGATGCCACTCTTGCTGGTGAAGCAGAATTAGGTGCGACTTTAACCACAGGTAATACCGATACTTCTTCGTTTAAAGCGCGCCTAGCGTTGAAACAAGAATTAGGTGACTGGGAAAACGAGTATGTGTTTGAAGGATTATACAAAGAAGATACCGAAGAAGTGACTGCAAAGCGTTATTTTCTTGGTGTGCAAGGCGACTATCAAATTAATGATTTGAGCTATTTGTTTGCTAACACTAACTATGAAGTTGATCCATTCACTGGTTATGATTTCACTTCAACGACGTCAGCTGGTTATGGTTACCGTTTTATTGATACCGACAGAATGTCTTTAAAAGCGGAGGCGGGTCCTGGTTATATTTACCAACAACTTGATGAAGAATCAGCACTGGCAGAAGGTTATGATAGCGACGACAGCGTTGTTGCTCACGCGGTGATTGATTTCCAAACCAAGATCAGTGATTCATCTAAGTTCCAACAGAAATTTATTGCCGATTGGGGTAGTAAATTAGATGCGCGTTCTGAAACTTCATTAACTGCCAATATCGTAGGTGCTCTAGCGATGAAATTTGCCGTTATTGTGCGTTATAACAGTGAACCGCTTGATGACAAAGAAAGCACTGATACTGAAACAAACATGACATTACTTTACGCATTTTAAGTGACTAATCTAAAGCCTAGTTCACTTGAGTGTAAGTAACAGAAAGCTGGCTTTGCCAGCTTTTTTTATGGGCTGTTAGCCGTAATATTGTCTTACCTATATACCAAAAAACACTGACTATTGAGCCATTGTTAAGCCGTAACTTACTTATTCAATCGGTAGTACATAAGGCATCCACTTGCTTGTCAATATACATCCAACCGTTATTCATCGCTAATTAGGTTGATTTTACTTTTAATCAGCTTGCTATTGATGGCTCAATTTCTGCTATTGCCAGCGCGATCACCAGCACTAATATTAGCTCTGTATTGACTATGGTCTTAACCTTTCCCATTTTAAACTTGGGCGAATCAACAATAATATGAATCTATAATAATATTAATTAGCAATTTCTATATTCAATATCATGCAATTATACCTTGCGCAAATAATCGCTATATTCGCGGACTGGTTCACGAATTAGCAATATTATCCGGAGGATAGCTGGCTTAACATCCATTAAACTCTCACTTTGAGAGTATACTTTTTGAATCAGTCGATACACTGAGACAGGGCGATGCAAATAGGATGTTGTTGGTTCGACAATACACAACGTTTGTTGGTCGATCAGACCACGGCAGCCCAGTGGCATTTAAATGATCACGAGTATTGGATTCTGAGCCAGTTAGTCCAGCATCGTGGTCAAGTCGTTCCCTTATCTATGCTTGAAACAGTGGCCATTTCTGGCGACTGTCCTCATCAATTATCTCATGCTGAACTACTCGATATTATCGGCAAAATTATTAATTACATGTGTAAGCGCCATACCAACCTTATTGAATATGTACCTGAACAGGGGGTGATTTTATATTCAACTGCAACCGCTAAGCGTACTAAAATCTTGGAATTACCTGAACGGCTATTATCTTTAGGTCAGTATCTGTTTATTATTATTATTCTACTATGTGTATTATTATTTGTTTACTCTAAGCTTAGCCCTCCAGAGTTTGCTCAAGCCGATGTATTGCGACAAGTGCTAAGCCCTGATGGACGTATTGTTCAGTTGTTTGTGTTTGGCAATAATAATCAGCAAGATGCCATTTTGCATGCGGACTGCTTATCATCGCAACTACGCCTTTGTCACAATATTCGCTGGGATTCCATTCACGTTGCTTTGTCGGCCAATCAAGATTATATGAGTTTCACTTTAACCGACTCCAGTGAAGCGACACCATTAATTAATAGTATCAAAGTCAGTATCGATAATATGGGTGCGCCATTTATCACCCAGCAATGGCTGCAAAAGGTACACATTTGTGGCTAGATTAAGAACCCTATTATTGCATATTAAAATACGCCGATTACTACAGTCAAAACGCGGCAAACTTTTTTTTGTATTAAGTTTTCTGCTCATTATATTCATTGCTACCAGTGTGCTTAATCGCATTGCAAATACCCATAATGTTTGGTATTTCAATTGCCATGCCGATGGTTATTTCAGTCAACAAGGAGAGTCGTCGTTAACGGTTGATAAAAGCAATTTATGGTTAATGCTAGACATTGATCACCATCAAGCTCAGCTGACTTATAAACTCGAGTCCGCAACAGACGCTACCGAAATTGCTCAACTATTAGGTAAGGTTAAACATGTTGATATTGGCTCATTTACTTATCATTTAGCGTTAACACTGCAACCTATCAGTTGGCAACAAAACAGTCGGCTGCAACCATATTTACGAAATGAATATGGTATTTCTGCTCACCACTTAATGGCTGGTTCTAGTGTATCTCAGCAGATTCAGGTAATTGACTTAGATAATACATTGACGAGAGCAACGTTAAAATTTCTGCCAAGTAATAACATCTGGTCCTGTCAGTTACTATCAGCCAATACTTCCGATTGATTTTGATTGAATAAATTAACTTTTAGCTTAATATTCCCATTGAGGTATAGTAGTTATGTGTCAATTTTAAAAGGTGTGTGAAATATATAGTGGCAAAAGTTAAAGTAAAACAAGAAGAAGCGTTATCAATAAAGTTCAGTCATCAAATGGGCCCTGGTGATCAACGGGTATTTGATCTGTATTTTTATTTGCCAACAGAAATGGGTATTGGTTCGCATACCTTAGATGAAGAAGATTATTATCACAGTAGTATTCTTGGGCGTCGTTCTTATTATTCTAAAGGGCTGCATTTACCCTTAGTTCAGTCCCGTTTCGTCAGTTTAAATAAACGCACCTTAGAAGAGTTTCGTTTATACCTCAATTTATTCGCTTATCAATTTGCTGTCGCCATTGAAACTGACGTTAAAGAGTTGCACCAAAAACTAGAATTAAATGAATTTTATCCTGCTTTAGATGAGCTTTGTGATGTGGTTGCGCAACTATTGAAAAAGTTTCGACGCAATGAACCGAATGATCCTAAGTGGAAATCTTATTTTGAGCATGCCGATAATTACTTGTCTTGGTTTTGTGAGCAGCAGTTATTAAAGACATTGGCACGTAGTCCTAGAAGTGCTGACTATAGTGATGTTAAAGAAAAAGTGCTCAATTTATGCCGTAACGAGAATCACTACCGCGAGCAAGTATGCAAATATAACTCTATGCAAACCCAGCAAGACGCTAACCGTATTTCAAATAAGATGTTGCTATTGCGTCGACTCATTCAACAAGGCGTAGTATTAAAAGAAGAATTAAAACCGCTTGGAGTAGGGTTAAAGAAATTTGTTACTGGCGTCGCCACTGGGTTGGTGATGTTGGTGGTATCGGCATTGATTATAAAAGCGCAAGGTTTCTTTAATGGCTTAACCTTGACCTTGTTGCTGACGTTAGCGGTTATTTATGGTTTCAGGGAAATCTTTAAAGAGGATTTTCGTAATGCGATGTGGCGGCTTATTCAACGCGGTCGTCCAAGATGGAGCCGTATTTTACGGGATACCACGACTCAAACCGTGGTGGCTAAGCAGTTAGTTTGGCTCGAATTCATGCGCAGCCAAGATATTCCCAAAACGGTGGCAGATATTATGAGGCAACGCCACAGCCAGAATAAAGTGGATTCGGAAGTACTGCATTATCGTATTGCGACTAAGGTGGCAAATAAGCCTTTTGAGGCTGATTATTCACAAATTCAAGAGCAAGTGAACTTCAGTTTAGTGCCTTTTGCCCGCCATTTAGAGCGAGGAAAAGCTAAAATATACTCAGAAAGTGAAGGTAATATTAGTAATGAGTCTGTTGAGCGTCGTTATCAAGTCAATTTGGTTGCGGTGTTACGTGACGGAAAGCAACAACCTGAATATGCTCGCTTTAAAGTGACCATGAATCGTTCAAGCATTGTTGAAATTACTGAAAGTAAACTACCTGATAATGTTCAGCCTTTCAGGCTCGAATCAGATGAGATCCTTCCTGAAGTGGTGAGTCATCCGAAACCACACGCTTAAGATTAGGTTGGACACCATAATAGTATGTTGATGTTCATCGAGTAGCCCAATGAATGGGCATTATCCATTGATTAAACAACCGTGCAAATTGAATATCACCTGACGTTACACAATACTGCGTCAGGTGATTTAATCTATCAATTTTACGGCGGTTATTACTTTAATTGTTACTTTAAGTGCTACTTTGTTTATTCGTAGGACGAGTAAAGGCTTGGCAAATGTTCTGGTCAACAGATTGTTTAGCTCTTTTTAAGGCTATTTCAGCGTTAGCAAGGTATGTATCCAAACTTTGTGGCTGCAAATAGCTGGCGATACCAATGTTAATCCCTTCACCTAAATTCTTTTCTTCAAGACTTTGAAGCATATTAATCGCATATTGATGTGCAGAGTTTGCATTTGTTTCGGTCAGTAAGATAACGAGTTTTCCGAGCTGCCATTGTGCTATTTGGTAATTAAGCGGTAACTCAATCAATAATTGTAGCTCAATGTCTTTTTGGCGCTTTTCAAGCTGGCTCATGTTACCCATGTTACTGAAAATCCCTTCTGGGTTAATGTCCATTACCAGTAAGCTTGAATGTTCTTTAGTGAGCTCGCTAAGTTTGAAAAAATAATTTTCTAGCTCATTTAAACGTAACACTATGGCACTTCTATGGCCAATGACGTTGCTACTACTTTGGGCAGACACCGTTGGGGTTGTCTGTTCAAATGTGCAAATAAGGTATTCAATATCACCTTCAAATGTCAGCTGGCCTGCTAGCGTCGTTTTTAAACAATGCTCATAACGACTGTGGTTAAATGGCATAATTTGCGCAGTCCACTCTCCTTGCAAGCTAATTTGTGCACTAATATTTTGCCATTGATTTTTCAACTCATCGCCGAGTAATTCAGTGATCGAAATATTGGTGTCTCCGTGTAAAGACATCAGGTTATCAAATTGGTTATTACATTTTACTATTAATCCATTGGCATCGGTGAGTGCCGTAGCAACCGCTCCGCTACTCATTAATTGATAGAGATAGGCTTGGCGCTGGCTTTCAAATAATGCGGTAATGTCTTCAAATGTCACTAACCAATAATGCTCATTACTGTTAGGGCATTTTTTACTGCGAATATGGGTTTGCAACATACTACTATTAAGCGTTTCTAAACTGATCTCACCATGCCATTGCTTATTCTCAATTAACGTCTCTTTAATGTGATTGAAGCGATCATCATCAAGGTGTAACACTCGTTGTAAACTGCGGTCTTTAAGAGCGTCAACTGGCAAAGATAATGCCGCAGCTGCTTTGGCATTAATGCTCTGGATTCGACCGTTATCATTAACGATTAAGCAGCTTAATTCGCTGTTAAACAAACCGTTGCTCAATTGAACGCTATTTTGCTTTGCGCGTCGCTCGAGTACAAATCGATGTCTTAGTATAATCAATAAACTGGCTAACAGTGCGATGAGACATCCAGCGATAATGACTACAATTCGCCATTGTGCATAACGAGTGGCAATGTCGTCATGACGAATATAAGACAATAAAAAGTATTCTCTTTTAGTCTCATATTGACTGGTTAATTCGACTTTTAAATACACGAAAGTGGCATCATGGCTGTGAAACTGGCCAAAGTTATTCATGGCCATCACTCGCCACAATTCTGGATAAGACTGCTTTAAACTTGCTCCAAGTGCATCGGGCATATTGTCTAGTGGTGCAGGTTGGTTGGCTCCTGCATAGAGGAAGCCTTGAGTATCCAGCATGAGCAATGGTGAATTTTGATTAAAAAAAGCCGGTTTTATAGTTTCAAGTAATTTAACGATCGAATTGTAAGTGACTAAATACCCTTTGATACTTTGGTCTGGATTTTCTATCCATGATAACTGATAAAAATAGGGCTCTAAGATGCCATCAATGGGAGTAAATGCCATGGGTGAAGTGTAAATGTCGTCGCCGCCCATATTTCTGCCCGAGCCTAATAATGCCGCGGGAAGTTGCATGTTATTGAAACTACCGGTGGTGGCAAACTGGAGTTGTCCTTGAGGGTTAAACAATGCCAACCCAAGCAGTTCTGGAATATTGTTAGTTAATGAATCCCAGTTTTCGATGGTTTTTAATTGCAGCTTTTCTGATGGGTTTTGCAGATATTGGCGCAGTAACTCACCTTTGGCGATGATTTGGGTTCTAAACTGCAAAAATGACACTTTGTCAGACGCTAAGGACGCGACAGTTTGTAATTCACTATAGCGTTGGTCTGCCCAATCTTCTTGTAGGCGACGCTCGCCTAAATTGACCACCATACTAGTGACAATAAACACCGCTATTAATAAAATAATCAATTGGCTTAGCAGCGAAAGAATATGCTGTTGCGACCAATGAGTTGCCTGTGAAGAAATTAATAACGAGTTTGAAGAACTCACTGCTTTGTGTTTAGACATGGTGCCACTTTTTTAGCATTCTCTTGGTGGCAATACTAGCATGAAGCCGGCAGTGGCGAAAACGTCTAGCTGCGATTAGGCGCTATTTGTTTAACCAATGTTATCAAGTTCCCGTTGTTTAAATACTATGCCATTTTGTTGTGCGATATCGCGGCAGCGGTCAATGTTGACATTTGCGAGTCCGTTAATGGCGCTTACTTGAACGAGAGGGATGTAATGAGGTGCAAGCTTAATAAAATCCAGTAATGCAGTGTACGAATTGGCAAGCTTAGGGCGGCAATGCTGTTGATAGCTTTCAGGTGTATCGGCGTTAAGCGAAATAGACAAACTGTCGATGCATTGACTGAGCTCTGGCAAAATATTGCGTCGATGAAAGTGATTACCCAGGCCATCAGTGTTTAGGCGTACTTTACCGCCTTGTGCTTTTATTTCATGAGCAACTTGCAGTAAGCAGTCAAGGTTTAGAGTTGGTTCACCAAAGCCGCAAAAGACATATTCTTCAACCTCATGAACATCGCCTAACAAGGGCAAAAGGTCCTCAGCAGTAATACGTCGGGTGAGTGATAAGTCATAGTCGTGTACTTGATTTGAGCCATTATGTTTGGGGCAAAATTGGCATCTTAAAGTGCACCTGGCGGTAATGTTGAGATAACGGTGCTTGCCGATATCGTAAACTAACGTTGGTATAGGTGAGGTGGGTATCGGTAAAGTTGTGTCGCTCATGTCAGGCTTTCTTTCATAGAGATTATAGCGGTCATTTTAGCTGAATTTTAATGGTGACTATGTTGCTCAGCTCGCAGATTTTACTGCAAAAAAAACAGAGCTGAGTTAGCTCTGTTTTTTGTTAACAATTGGGATTAATTCAATTAATGGTGCTCGTCAGATCTGAATTCACTTTCAGCAGGTTTAGGTTGCCACCACCAAATAAAAAATCGTTGCCACAAGCGTTTTATATCATCCAAAATGATGTACAAAATTGGCACCAAAATTAACGTCACTACGGTCGAAAATAAAATACCAAATGCGAGCGATGTAGCCATTGGGATTACAATTTTAGCCTGTAAGCTTTTTTCCATAATAATCGGCACTAAGCCAACAAAAGTGGTGAGCGAGGTTAATATAATGGCTCTAAAACGGTAACAACCAGAATCGATAGCCGATTGCATTATCGATTTGCCCTCTTCGCGAGCGCGGTTAACAAAGTCGACCAAAATCAACGAGTCATTTACCACAACCCCGGCTAATGCCACAATTCCGCACAAACTTAACACGCTCATGGATAAACCAAGAATATAGTGGCCAAACAAGGCGCCAATCATGCCAAACGGAATCACCGACATAATGATTAACGGTTGTGTGTACGATTTTAAAGGGATAGCCATTAAAGCATAAATGGTGAACATGGCAAAAAAGAAGCCTTGGGCTAAACCCAGCATGGCATTTTGCTCATCTAAACTGCCACCATCTAAAGCTGAAGCCACTTTGGGGAAGCGCGCGGTGAGTTCAGGTAAAAAGTCTTCCTGAATTTCGGCGACCACTTTAGATGGCTCAACATTGTTTTTATTCACATTGGCACTAATGGTAATTGCTCGGCGACCATCAACTCGGGTGATCGATGCATATGACTCACCCAGTTCGATATTGGCTACCGTTGAAAACGGTACCGCTGCGCCTGACGGGGTGCGGATAAGCATGTTTTCAAGATCGCCCACAGTGCGGCGCTGCTCAAGTGGGTAACGTACCATGACTTTCACTTCTTCTTTATTACGCAAAATACGTTGGGCTTCATAACCATAAAAACCGTAACGGACTTGGCGAGCTAAATCTGACAGTGTTAATCCTTGCGCTTCGGCTTCTGGACGAATGTTTAAGCGGATCTCGTGTGAACCCGATGAGAAGTTATCGGTAATATCATACACGCCTTCGTAAGTGGCTAGTTTTGCTTTAAGTACCTTAGCGGCCTCAGATAACTGGTCTAAGTCGGTTGCGGTTAAGCGAAAAGATAAATCGCCGCCGGCATCGTTGGTACTGGCATTGATGTTAAGCTTTTTAACTGACAATAACTCAGGTAATTGATTACGCCACTCTTCCGCAATTGCGACGCCGTCGATTTCACGGTCTTCGCCTTTAGTCAGTTCAGTAAACACAAACGCACTGCTGCGTGAACTAAGTTCGATATAGCTGTGTTTTACCATTGGGTAACCGTATTGCTCTTCAAGCTTGGCGTTCATCTTATATAACGCATCCTCAACTTGTTGCAGTACTTTTAGGGTGTTCTGCTCAGAGCTACCTTCTTCCATTTCAAGCTGGACTTGAATAAAATCTGATGGAATATCAGGGAAGAAAACCCAGCGTACTTTGCCACTTTGCACTAATGCAAGCGACAAAATTAGTACCCCAATAAACACCGCCACCACGCTATATCGTCGCGTAATACAACGTTCTAAAAAGTGACGATAGGTATTATGAATAAAGTGTTGTAACCATTCATTAAGGGCAAATTTAAAGCGCGAGAAAATGTTAGTCGGTGTAGTGCGTTTTTTGATTTTCATGTGGGCCAAATGCGCAGGTAGAATCAGTTTTGATTCGATCAGCGAAAACGCTAAACACAAAATCACCACCATACCGATGGATTTCCAAATAATCCCCATGGGCCCAGACACCATAATCATCGGGATAAAGGCCGCAATAGTGGTGAGTACCCCAAATGTGGCGGGCATGGCTACTTTTTGCACACCTTTTACGACGTTATCCAACGAGTGGCCGTTTTCTTCTAATTCGGTATAGGCACTTTCGCCGATGACAATGGCATCGTCGACGACTATCCCCAGCACCAGAATAAACGCGAATAAGGTCAACATGTTAATCGACATGTTAAACGGTTCAATTGGCATTAATAACATGGTGCCCAAAAAGCACACCGGTAAGCCCATCATTACCCAAAAAGCGAGTTTAAGGTCTAAGAACAAAGCCAGAATAATAAACACCAGCAGGGCGCCATAAAACATGTTCGACAACATCATGTTTAAACGACCTTGCAAGTAGTGAGTTAAATCACCCCAGGTATCAAGTTGAATATTGCTTGGTAAGCTTTTTTTACGTTCAGCAACGTAGGCTTTAACTTGAGATGAAATATCTAACGCATTTTGATCATCAATACTGGTAATTTCAATGACGGCAGCAGGTTTACCGTTAAAGCGGGTGTACTCTAAACGCTCTTCAAAATCATCATTAATGGTAGCGACTTGCGGTAACATAATTCGGCTGCCATCTGCGCGAGTCTCTACCACAATTTGGGCAAAGTCATCAGCAGTATAAGCTTGGCCTTTAGTACGCAGCAAGATGTCACCGTCTTGGGCCCGAATAGAACCGCCGGGTAAATCAATCGATGAGTTTTGTACCGCTAAAGCGACTTGAGTAAATGTAATGCCATATTCGCGTAACTTGTCTTCAGACAGTTCAATGCCAATTTCATAGTCTCGAACACCAGTGACTTTTGCACGAGTGACGGCAGGTAAATCGGTGATGTCGTCTCTGATCGCTTTAGCCATTTCTTTCATGTCATGTAGCGTCATGTCGCCATAGACAGACACCCAAATGACATTGTTTTCTGGCTTTATTTGATAAATGTTGGGTTTTTCGATGTTATCTGGGAAGGTCGCAATGGCATCAATACGCAGTTTTGCTTCATCTAGTACTTGCTGCACTTCGTAGCCGTCTTCGACTTCAATCGTCACCGAGCCAACACTATCACTGGCAACAGACGTCACTTTTTTAATGCCGCTAATATCTTGAATAGCTTCTTCGATTTTTATATTAATCCCTTCTTCAATTTCTTGTGGCGCAGCGCCAGGATAGGCCACATTGATATTGATGAGATTTAATTCAAACGTTGGAAAAATTTCTTTATTAATAAGCACAGCACTAAACAAACCGCCAATAAGCAAGGCTGCCATCAGTAAGTTGGCGGCGACACTGTTGCGAGCAAACCAGGCGATAATTCCTTTATTAGTATCCATTATTATTCACCTGCAGTCGTAGCGGCTTGGGTGTCAGTATCGACTGGTTCAGTTTTGGTTTCTTCACCAAGTACTTTAATGGCTTGTCCAGAGTTTAAGCTGTTGATGCTAGTGGTTGATACGCGCTCATTCGCTTTGAAACTGCCTTGAATATAAATGGAGTCAACGTCTGAGCGAATAATATTGACTGGGCGTATTTCGATAATATTGTCGGCACTTACTACAGCAACTTGACCATTTCGTACTACATGGCGAGGCAGTTTTACCACATCATTAACGGTTCGACCTGTGATCACGGCATTAACAAAACTGCCGTATTTTAAAGGTAGTTGGCCTTCGGTTTTGTTGTTACGCAAATAGGGATCATGAATTTCTGCTACCAAATAGACCATGCGAGTTTGTTCGTCGATGACATTTTCGCTGCGCACTATATTGCCTTGCCAAGAGACTTGTTTACCCGCCAGCAATGCTGTGAGTGTGACTGCTGTTTCAGGATTATCGACCGACTCTAAATAAGCGAGATCTTCATTTGCTAACGGCAATCTGATTTCGGCGATACTGGTGTCGTATAGTTCACCTAAATTTGTGCCTAACGTGACATATTGGCCTAAGTCGACATTGCGGGCCTTAATGATGCCGTCAAATGGCGCGCGAATAACGGTGCGGGCTAAGTTACGTTGTGCACGGGCTAATGCCGCTTCTGCATACTTGACGTTGGCTTGTTCTTTTTTCAGTTGTGGAATACGTAATCCAAGTTCTGGCGGTAAGCCTTTACCAAAATCTTTAAATTCAATTTTAGCCACAACACCGCGGGCTTTCTCTTCATTTAATGCAGCAGTGGCCTGTGCGACAGTCGCTTCGGCCTGAATAAGGTCAGCTTCGTAATCAGATGGTTCGATAATGGCTAGTTGCTCGCCTTTTTTAACTACGCCACCGGCAACAAAATTGGCTGAAATACTTAGCATGCGCCCTTGAACTTCGGTGACAAGTTGAGTTTTATATTTAGGGTTAACCACACCATAGGAGGGTAAGTTAAGCGATAAGGTTTGCGGCGTAACGGTTTGCACATCAATTATCGTTACACTGATGGCTTCATCTTTTTGCTCGGGTGTCTCTTGGGTGCTAATAAGTGCCAGGGCTAGCCCAACAAATACAATAATGATCAAGAGTGGTGACAATCTTCTTAGTATGATTTTTATCATTTCTTTTGCGTATCCATGCTGAAATAATGCTAAAGACAGTTAACTTCGTTGGCTAACATGTTCATTCAGATTCATTTTATTACTCATTGCATCTAAATTAACAGAGTATGACGTTTATCTAAATAGCCTGATGTAAATAAAATGTTTCAAAAAATTGTGTTTTTTATGATTCTACGATTAACGCTTAATAAGTTGGTTTTTTTGATATGTTTTAGCAAGAATAAAATACAGTATGAAAGTATTAATCCATAGCCATTAATGGTTTAGAGTCTATTTTGTTGGTGGGTGTTTTTTGTGCATAAATTGACATATCTTGACACTTTGTGGCGGTATTCGGTCTAGTTAATGATGATATATAGCGCTTTAGGGATAAAAAAAGCGAATCACTGGGTAATTCGCTTTAATACTAGTTGGTCAATGTGTTTTAGGACACTGCAAAAAAGCTGCCTAAAAGTTACTTTTTCTTATATTTTTTCGATTTAACTCGAGCATCTTTTGCATTGGCTTTTTTCTTACCAGGCACTTTAGCTTCTTTGTGTTTAGGACGAAGTTCTTCAATCACACGACGTTTCAGTGGGATCTCAATGTATCGTTCAATTTTAGACACAATACGCATATCGTGCGCTTCAACTAGTGATATTGCGGTTCCTTTTGCGCCAGCGCGAGCGGTACGGCCAATTCGATGAACATAGGCGTCAGCAGAACGTGGCATGTCAAAGTTAATCACATGAGTAATGTCATCAACATCGATTCCTCGAGCTGCAACATCTGTCGCCAAAAGCACATTAACTTCGCCTTTAGAAAAACGACCCAATGCTTGGAAACGTTTTTTCTGTTCCATATCGCCGCGCATAAATGCACATGGGATATTGGCTTTTAGTAATAAGCCTTCAAGGCTGGCGACCATTTCGCGAGTTTTAACAAACACAATGGTGCGCGTAACATTTTCTTGTTGAAGAATATGGCATAACAATGCAAATTTATGTGCTTGATCGTCGGCCAAGTGAACCCACTGGTGTACTTTAGCTTTTTCACTGCGTGGCGCTTCAACATCGACCATTACGGGATCGGTTAATAAGTCGCGAGCGAAACGGTTAACCCCATTACCTTCAAGCGTGGCAGAAAACAGCATGTTCTGTTTGCGGCCTTGAGCTTCAATGGCAATTGATTGCACTACTGATGAGAAACCCATATCAAGCATGCGGTCAGCTTCATCAATAATTAAAATTTCAACTTCAGTGGCGTCAAATTTGTCTTTATCTAGGTATTCCATTAATCGACCTGGGGTGGCGATTAATAAATCAACATTGTCTGCAAGTGCTTCTTCTTGTGGGCCATATGGAACACCACCAGTAATAATGACGATATTAAGCTCAAGCCCAGTGGCTAAATGACTTGCATAACGATGAATTTGACTGGCTAATTCACGCGTTGGCGTTAGCACCAAAATACGTGCTTGGCCTTCAAAACGACGAGGGAAGTCAATAAGGTGCTGTAAAGCAGGCAGTAAAAAACTGGCCGTCTTACCGGTGCCAGTTGGCGCACGCGCTAAAATATCCCGCTGATCCATGGCCAATGGAATAGTTTGCTGCTGAATGGTGGTAGGGGTGTTGTGTCCCATGGCCTTGAGTGACTCTAATAAGCTAGGGTCGAGCTGGAAATCTTCAAATTGCATGCGCTGGTCTCGCTGAAAAATAGTTGAGTATTATAGCTGACCTATTGAGCAGGCTAAAGCTTTAAGTAGAATGGGCGGCATAAATCTATCATCGTTTCGCTATATCGCTCTTGTTTGTCGCGGATCGTCATTTGATGATACTGAGTTTCAACAGCAGGATGAGTGAGTGTTTGTGGCTCCGTTGTTGTTGGGTAGTGCTGGATTGCCAATATTGATCGGTTAGCTACCTTTCCTTCAATGCTAATGATATCAAGCTGCTTAGCAACGAATAGACCATAAGTGTTAAGTTGTTGAGTAAAACTGGCTAAACTTTGCAGTGGCAAAATAACACTTGCCGTGCCTTGCGGAGCAAGTAATTGGCTAATCACGCTCTGCAATTCGGCAAAGGGCAAGGTATTAGTGTGCCTGGCGTCAGCTCGTGCGCTATTTTTGGCTTGTGTGCCCTGTTCAAAGTAGGGTGGATTACAAATAATATGGTCGAATAATGGCTCATCATTCTTTTTGTGCAGTTGTTGAAAGTCTTGAATAGCACCGTGAAAGAGTTGCACCGTCTCTGACCAAGGGCTTTGTTTAATATTAAATTGGCAAGCCTTCGCGGCTGCATTGTCTATTTCTACTGCAATAATACTCGTGTGGCGAGGACTACGTTGTGCTGCCATTAAACTGAGCAAACCGCTTCCTGCACCAATATCCAGAATATGCCTTGATTGAGTTAGCTCAGCCCAAGCACCGAGTAAAACTGCATCAGTACTGACGGCCATACCACACTGTTGATCATCGATATGAAATTGCTTAAACGTAAAAGACATAGATAATTGATTACTCTTTCGATTGTATGAACTACTCGAATAAGATCATAACCGCTTTGATTTTTACTGTCGCGTGTTAATTCCTTCTGACCTGTACCGTTGACTTTTTGTTACGACAAATTAACTTTAAAATCATAGATGTGGTGGATATGTACACAAGTCTTGCCATAAATCGTAACTAAATAGTTTTTTTTAATTGTTTAGGGGGCTGGTGCTTGAGTATTAAGGCGATATTTGATATTAGTTTGCGCGCTTTTTTACTCGTAAAATCGAGTAAAAAGTCTAATTAAGGCTATCTGACAGGGATGTCATGCTGAATACAGAGCTAGCGAGTCATTTTCGTTACTCTCTTAACAAAGTTTACTATTTTCTAAGTGTATTTTTAACTTTACAATTTATTGTTCGTTCAGCTCAGCAGTAGCTAATTATGGCGTAATCAATTAGGTTTGTTAAAAAACATAACAATAAAACGAGGCTAGTAGTGCAAACAACTAAAATGAGTGTGACTGATACGCTAGGGTTAGGGTTTATGACCTTTGCGTTTTTTTTAGGTGCGGGTAACTTAATTTTCCCACCTTTTGCTGGCATGCTTGCTGGCGAGAATATGTCTTTTGCGATGTTCGGTTTCTTAATTACCGCAGTGGGTATGCCACTGATAGGGTTAATTGCCGTTGCGAAAGCTAACGGTAAAGTGATGGCGCTATTACCTGCGTTTGCTGCCACAGCATTAGCCATTGCGATTTATATTATCATTGGCCCAGCATTTGCGGCCCCACGTACTGCGTTGGTGGCGTTCGAAATTGGCGCTAGACCTTTTATTAGTAATCCAGATGCGTTAATGATGCTTGGCGGCAAAGAGTTTAGTATTGCGCAACTTATTTATACTTTGGTGTTTTTCTCCATTGTGATGTTTTTATCTTTATTTCCTGGAAAATTACTCGATAGCGTAGGTAAAATACTTACGCCAGTATTGATTTTACTCTTGGTGGGGTTAGCCAGTTCAGTGATTATTCTTCCTGGCGCAGAGGTGAACCTTCCGGTCGGTGAATATATTAATAGTCCATTAACCAAAGGAATTATTGAAGGTTATAACACCATGGATACCTTGGCATCATTGATGTTTGGTATGTTAATCATCGATTTGTTACGCAAAAAAGGCGTAAACGATGCCGCCGATCAAACTAAGTATTTAGTTCGTGCAGCATTTATTGCTGCTGGTGGTTTAGCGTTTGTGTATGTGTCGTTGTTTTATCTTGGTGCTTCAGCAGGCGATTTTGCTATTGGTGCAGACAATGGCGGCCAAATTTTAACAAACTATGTGACTCATCATTTTGGTAATATTGGTACCTTAATGCTGTCAACGGTTGTAACGCTTGCTTGCTTAACGACGGCCGTTGGCTTAGTTACAGCCTGCTCTGAATTCTTCAATGAATTAATGCCAAAATTATCGTACCAGTTACTAGTGGTTTTATTAAGTGTGATATGTGCCACTGTCGCTAACGTAGGTTTATCGCAATTAATAAGCATCAGTATTCCTGTGTTAATGACTATTTATCCCGTTGCGATAGCATTGGTATTGGTAACCTTTTTGACAGAACGCTTTGCTAGACCTGCTTTTTCGCATCGAGTCGTGCTGAGTGTTGCACTGTTTTTCGGTATCTTTGATGGGTTACAAACGGCAGGCATGGACATGAGCTTCCTTGACTTTATGCCACTGCATGCAGAGGGGATGGCTTGGTTGCTACCTACTGCGTTAACAGCAATTGTGTGTTTGTTTTTACCTCAAAATCAGGCTCAAAAAGCGGATGCTTAATTGTTAAATAGATCATAATTAACAGATCAATATAACGACGTTATGATAGATTATCTAACGTCGTTTTTTATTATTTATTGGATACCGCTTTGGCCAAACCTGCTTATCAACCCGATCCCTTAATTAACCAGTTTCTTGATGACTTGTGGTCAACTAACGGGCTAAGTGATAATACCTTGGTATCTTATCGTACAGATTTACAAAATGCTGAACGTTATGTTTTGACCAAAGGTAAGGATTTGCTGCAAGTTGACCAGGCCTTACTGCGTGACTATCTTGCTGAACGTTTTGATAAACAATTTGCTAAAAGTAGCACAGCGAGACTTCTCAGTAGTTTACGACGTTTTTATGCTTACTTATTAGTTAAACAGAAAATAAGCCAAGACCCTACAGCATTAATCAAGTCGCCCAAGTTAGTTCGTCAATTACCGGATACATTGTCTGAGGCGCAAATAGATAATTTATTATCAGAGCCAAATATTGATGATCCTATCGAGTACCGAGATAAAGCCATGTTAGAGCTGTTGTATGCTACAGGGCTGCGGGTAACCGAATTGGTGAGTTTAACGATGGAGCAAATTAGTTTACGCCAAGGTTTGGTGAGGGTGATGGGTAAAGGAGGCAAAGAGCGTTTGGTTCCTTTAGGTGAGCTGGCCATTACAGCTGTTGAGCAGTACATCAAGTTTGCTCGTGCCGAGCTATTAAGTATGAAGCAGTCAGATGTATTGTTTCCCTCACGTCGAGGGCAAATGATGACCAGACAAACCTTTTGGCATCGAATTAAATTGTATGCGGCCAGGGCGGGTATTCAATGTCATTTATCACCACATACGTTACGCCATGCTTTTGCTACCCATTTACTTAACCATGGCGCGGATTTGCGTGTGGTACAATTATTACTCGGTCACAGTGATTTATCGACCACTCAAATTTATACACATGTTGCTAAAGTGCGCTTACAGCAACTGCATAGCCAACATCATCCACGCGGTTAGCTTAGTGTGATTTGTATCTGTGTAGGTTTCAAATCCTTACATTTAAGATTATGAGTATTTGTTGCGCTAGCGAAATTAAATCTGTAAGTTTTGCTTACGAAGTCGGGTCTATTGATTATGAACCCGTGTAATATAGGAATTACCATGAAGTTAACTAAAGCATTCGCCCTTGTTGCCAGCCTTATTATTGCCCCTATTGTGTCAGCGGCACCTGCGACCGATGTGTCCAATGAATCAGCGTTAAAGCAAAAACTCACTGAAACCTTGGGTGTCAACGTGATGCTCATTCAACAATCTCCAATCGACGGTTTATATCAAGCACTAACAGACCGCGGTGTATTATACGTCACCAAAGATGGCACAAAACTCATTCATGGCAATTTGTATGACATGGATAAAGGCATGAGAAACTTAACCGAGGCTGCATTGGCTGGACCTCGCATAGAGTTACTTAAGCCATTTGAAGATGAGATGTTGGTTTACAAAGCGAAAAATGAGAAACATGTTGTCACGGTATTTACCGATGTAGACTGTGGTTATTGCCGCAAGCTACACAATCAAATGCAAGGCTATAATGATTTAGGTATTACTATTCGTTATTTAGCTTATCCTCGTGCAGGTATTCCTTCTGCTAATGCAGACGAGATGCAAGCGGTATGGTGTGCTAAAGATCCTTTAAAAGCGATGTCAGAAGCTAAAGCGGGTGGTAATGTTAAAGCGGCAAGTTGTGATATTGATATTGCGGCCCAGTATAAATTAGGTATGTCGTTCGGGATTAACGGTACACCGGCACTGATTTTAGAAAATGGTGTGATGGTACCTGGCTATCAAGCTCCGGCTGATTTATTACGTACGATTGAATCGAATTTATAAATCAGACTAGTAAATCAACGTCGTAAAGTGTGTGCTAAAAACGTAAAATCAAGGTGAGCTTAGGCTCACCTTTTTGTTATGCTCTATTCTCTAATTACCCGTTTAAGGTTGCCTTTTGTCTCATAAAATAGTCCGTCGTCCTCAGGTTGATGATAGTCATTTACCCGCTTCTTTATCGCCATTATTGAAACAGCTCTATGCTCGCCGTGGCGTCAATGAAGATAACTGCGAATTAATGCTAAGTAAGTTATTACGCCCAGATAGTATGAAAGGGCTAGCAGAAGCCGCCGTGATTATTGCGGATGCTATTGCTGCGCAGCAATCAATTTTGATTGTTGGGGATTTTGATGCTGATGGTGCTACGTCGACTAGTGTATGTATGCTGGCGCTGAAAATGATGGGGGCAAAACATGTTGATTACCTTATTCCTAATCGGTTTGATTATGGTTATGGCTTAAGCCCTGAAATTGTTGCGGTGGCTTTTACTAAAAATGCTGATGTACTCATTACCGTTGATAATGGAATATCTTCAATTGAAGGGGTGGCAGCTGCAAAATTGTTAGGAATGACTGTTGTCGTGACAGATCATCATTTACCTGGCAGCACTTTGCCCAATGCTGATGTTATTGTTAATCCAAATCAGCCCGGTTGTCAGTTTGCCAGTAAGTCTATTGCCGGTGTTGGAGTGGCGTTTTATCTAATGTCTGCTTTACGTGCGCAATTAAGGCAGCGTAATTGGTATCAACAACAGCAAATCACTGAGCCTAATCTGGGCATATTGCTTGATATTGTCGCTTTAGGTACTGTCGCTGATGTTGTGTCGTTAGACACTAATAACCGTATTCTCGTTAATGCTGGTTTGCAGCGAGTCAGAAGTGGCCGCTGTCGTGTTGGCATTACTGCATTGCTTGAGGTGGCGAAACGGAGTCCTGAAAAAATTGTTGCTGCTGATTTTGGTTTTGCGGTAGGACCTCGACTCAATGCAGCTGGGCGTTTAGATGAAATGGCGCTAGGGGTCGAAACCTTACTGTGTGAAGACATCATGTTAGCCAGAAGAATGGCAGCGGAATTAGATGGATTAAACCAAGAGCGCCGCGAACTTGAAACGGGCATGCAACAAGAGGCATTAAAAAGTTTATCGAAAGTGTCACTCAATGAAGCTGATTTACCGTGGGGCATCGCCATTTTTCAGGATGATTGGCATCAAGGTGTTATTGGTATTTTGGCCTCACGGATTAAGGATCGTTATCATCGTCCGGTTATTGCTTTTGCCGATGCGGGTGATGGTGTAATAAAAGGTTCTGCCCGTTCGATTAAAGGCCTGCATATGCGAGATTTACTCGAACGCATTAATGGTCGCTTTCCTGGAATGATAACCAAGTTTGGTGGTCACGCTATGGCAGCAGGGCTATCGTTAAAAGCAAATGTGTTTGAGCAGTTTAAGCAAGCTTATGATGATGCGGTAAGAGAAGTATTAGATTATGAACAGCTGACGGGGGAGCTACTCTCTGATGGTGAGTTATCGAGCCAGTTAATGACGCTTGATACTGCCTTTTTATTACGAAATGCAGGGCCATGGGGGCAGTCGTTTGAAGAACCACTATTTGATGGTGTATTCAAGGTAGTACAGCAGCGTATAGTGGGTGAAAAACACTTAAAATTATTACTTGAAACGGAATGTGGCAGCGCGATGTTAGACGGTATTGCTTTTAATGTGGATTTAGCAATATGGCCCGATGCAACCATTAAACATGCTCGTGTGGTCTATAAGCTTGATGTGAACGAGTTTAGAGGTAATCAAACTGTGCAGTTAATGGTGGATTATATTGAGCCGATGTAATCGCTGTTTTATGTTGTCGCAGATTTTTCTGGCGAGTTGATAGACTCGTCAGTGAACAAACTGTTTGATAGAGCGTAACGAGATAGCGATATTGTAGCGTTAACGTTCAACTGATTTTATAGCCAACGAGCTGAACATTAACTATACAGTAGAGCAATCCAGTTGATAGGCTACCTGAGCCGCTAAATAATATGTGGCTTTAACACTCGTCAAAGTGATACCGGCAACAAAAACAAAAAGGCCTCGCAATGCGAGGCCTTTTTGTTAAAACTGATAAAGTTATTTGGTACAGGTGAGAGGACTTGAACCTCCACGCCCTTACGAGCATCAGCACCTGAAGCTGACGTGTCTACCAATTCCACCACACCTGCAAAACATGTATCGAGAAATAACTTTATTCTATTAGTCGCTGTCGCCACCAATATAAATATGGTGCCCGAACCCGGAATCGAACCAGGGACACGAGGATTTTCAATCCTCTGCTCTACCGACTGAGCTATTCGGGCGACGGACGCAATTTAAAGGATTTTGACCCATTGAGTCAACCTGTTTTTTATATTTATATCAAAAATCGATTTGTTTGGATGTATTTTGGGCGTATCGAATGTTATTCAGCCGAAGTACCATAGTGTAATAAATACTTCACTCCTATGATGGTAACTAGAGTAAATGGTGTTATGGTGCCTCTTTTACTGGTGTGGTTACCATAACAAGTAAAAAATATTGAATATATAGAGACTCAAATTGCCAAGGCAGATAAATCAGGTATAAAAAAACGCTCCAAGGAGCGTTTAATGTGAAACAATAATTAACAGTCGTAGAGTATGAATGATGACTAGTTAGATAATATTTCATTAGCTGGAAAGTTTGCTTTCATTACAGTTTTAACGTTTTGCTGTAATTTTTCCTGACCTAATTCGTCATACGCTTTAGCCATAATTTCTAATGCCCGTTCAGTTGAAGGTGTTCCTGGAAACTTCTCCATAACTGATTGAGCACGAACAGCAGCTGCACTCCATGCGTTCATTTTGATATAATATTCTGCAACTTGAATTGAATATTTAGCCAAACGGTTCTTTAAGAACTGCATACGTTGTTGTGCATCAGCAGAATACTTGCTATTTGGATACGATTTAATCAATCGATCAAAATCTTTAAATGCATCTTGAGCATTTTTGGGATCACGATCGGTACGATCAATATTCATTAAATCGTGAAATAAGTAATTATCTGCCTGCATATTGGTTAAACCACGCATATAATAGACGTAATCTATATTAGGATGCGTTGGATTGAGGCGTAAAAAGCGATCAATATTGGCAACTCCTGAGGCAGCATCATCCATTTTGTAATACGCATAAATCAAGTCTAATTGAACTTGAGTTTTGTGCGGACCAAATGGAAAACGAGAGTCCAATGCTTCAAGTGAACGAACGGCTTTAGAGTAATTACCTAATTCCATTGACGTTCTTGCTTGAGAGTACAGGACATCAGGTGATGCTTTACTGGCAACATCATCGTCTTCTGGACTGCTACTACAGGCTGTTATAGCCAGTGAAAGTAATACTAGGGCGGCACCTTGGGCAATTTTATACATACTTGAATTCAATTCTTTTTAAGTTGTTGTTAAGAATTTTTCCATTTCACGGTAAAATAGAAAACATCCGATTGTAACAGATAGCACATTCACTTTGGACCCCTAAACTGGGGTACGGTTCCTATGACACAAGAGATTAATCTAAAAAGCGAGATCACAGCAACACAAACCGGTCTGAGATTAGACCAAGCATTAGCTGGTTTGTTCCCTGACTACTCGCGTACACGCATCAAGGAATGGATCCTATCTGGTGCAATTACTATTGACGGTATCACAGTCGACAAGCCACGGGAAAAGGTTTTCGAGTCTCAGTTGATAGAAGTGACGGCAACACTTGAAGAAGAAGTGAGTGCTAAAGCGCAAAATATCGACTTAAATATTATTTATGAAGACGACCATATTATTGTCATTAACAAGCAAGCTGGTTTAGTTGTTCATCCTGGCGCTGGTAATGCAGACGGTACGTTGATGAATGCTTTATTATACCATTGTCCAGATATTGAACATGTACCAAGAGCAGGTATTGTTCATCGTTTAGATAAAGACACTACAGGGCTAATGGTTGTTGCTAAAACAGTTGAAGCACAAACGCATTTGGTTGCCGCATTACAGGCTCGTGATATTGTTCGCGAGTATGAAGCGATTGTATTAGGCACTATGACGGCAGGTGGCACGGTTGATGAACCTATTGAACGTCACGCAACTAGACGTACTCAAATGGCCGTTATCCATGGTGGTCGCCCATCGGTGACTCATTATCGTGTGTCTGAAAAGTTCCGAGCTCATACGCGTTTACGTTTGCGTCTGGAATCTGGTCGTACTCACCAAATTCGTGTTCATATGGCGCATATTGGTCATGAGTTAGTTGGCGATCCGGTTTATGGTGGTCGTCCTCGTCCGCCTAAATCAGCGAGCCCAGAGTTTTTTGAATTACTCAAAAACTTTAAGCGCCAAGCTTTACATGCAGTGCGTTTAGAACTTGCTCATCCATTTACCTGTGAAATCATGACTTGGCATGCGCCGATCCCTGATGACATGGTTGAGCTGACAAAAGCACTACGAGTCGATACTGAGCTTAATCCGATAGTGTATTTATAATGCTTGAGCACGATTGGCCAATACCTGTTAACGTTGCCATAGCGATGACAAATCGTTTTGGTGGCGTCAGTGTTAGCCCGTTTGATAGTTTAAATTTAGGGCTACATGTTGGTGATAAGCCTCAAGATGTATTCGCTAATCGTGCAATATTAACTCAGCAATTATCATTACCTGCTGAGCCAATCTGGCTTGAGCAAGTTCATGGTACTAAGGTTGTTGATGTACAAACATTGATGCCAGGTAGCGCGATAGCATTAGCTGATGGTAGTTACAGTAATCAGTTTGGCCATGTATGTACGGTAATGACGGCCGATTGCTTACCAATATTATTATGTAATCAACAAGGCACTGAAGTTGCCGCAGTTCATGCCGGGTGGCGCGGTTTGTGTGAGGGCATCATCGAGCAAGCATTGGCGATGTTTCATTCTCCACCGTCAGCATTAATCGCATACTTAGGGCCTGCAATAGGTCCTTGTGCATTTGAAGTTGGTATTGAAGTTCGTGATGCTTTTATCAATAAAAATCCGCAAGCTGCAACTCATTTTGTTCAGAATAATGCTAAATATTTAGCTGATTTAGTCGGCTTAGCTAAGTTGCGTTTATCTACAGCAGGCGTTACTCAAATTTATAGCGCAGATGTGTGTACCTTTTCTGAACCTGATTACTTTTCTTACCGTCGTGACAAGCAAACGGGTCGAATGGCTTCTCTCATTTGGCTTAAATCTTAAGTTATTATTGGTAACAACTTTCAAGTATAAAAAATCAACAATTTTTTGATCCAGATTAAGTTTTAACCTTGAGTTTACATTAAATGCCCCCATCTTTAAGTTAACAAATTATTCATTTCTGAATTAATTTCCCATTCCACATGTATCAGATCCTAGGAGGTTGTATGAGACTCGATCGTATGACTAATAAGTTTCAAATTGCCATTTCTGATGCCCAATCATTAGCATTGGGACGCGATCATCAATTTATTGAACCTATTCATTTAATGATGGCGCTGTTAAATCAAGATTCTGGTTCTATTCATTCTTTACTAACGCAAGCGGGCATTCGTGTTAGTGCGCTTCGCTCAGCGGTTAGCCAAGAGTTAGAACGTTTACCGCAAGTTGAAGGTACTGGTGGTGATGTTCAGTTATCACAAGGGTTAATTCGTTTACTAAACCTATGCGATAAGTTAGCGCAAAAGCGCAAAGACAAATACATTTCATCTGAATTGTTTGTCTTGGCTGCATTAGAAAATAATGACCCCCTTGCCAAAGCATTAAAAGATTCAGGTGCAAGCAAAGAGTTAATGGAAAAAACCATTGAAGACATGCGTGGCGGGCAGAAAGTTGATGATCCCAATGCTGAAGATCAACGCCAAGCATTGAAAAAATTTACCGTAGATTTAACCGAGCGGGCAGAGCAAGGTAAGTTAGACCCTGTTATTGGTCGTGATGAGGAAATTCGTCGCACGATTCAAGTGCTACAACGCCGTACTAAAAATAATCCGGTATTAATTGGTGAACCTGGTGTCGGTAAAACCGCCATTGTTGAAGGTTTAGCTCAGCGTATTGTGAATGGTGAAGTCCCTGAAGGGATTAAAAATAAACGGGTATTGTCATTAGACATGGGCTCGTTAATTGCGGGAGCCAAATATCGTGGTGAGTTTGAAGAACGCTTGAAAGCAGTATTGAATGAGCTATCCCAAGAGGAAGGTCAGGTCATTCTGTTTATTGATGAGCTGCATACCATGGTCGGCGCAGGTAAGGGCGAGGGCGCAATGGATGCTGGTAATATGCTTAAGCCTGCTTTAGCACGTGGTGATTTGCATTGTGTCGGCGCAACAACACTTGATGAATATCGTCAATATATTGAGAAAGATGCTGCACTTGAACGCCGTTTTCAAAAAGTAATTGTTGATGAACCGAGCGTTGAAGACACCATTGCCATTTTACGTGGTCTAAAAGAGCGTTACGAATTACATCATCATGTTGAAATAACTGATCCTGCAATAGTTGCAGCAGCAACCATGTCGCATCGTTATATTTCAGACCGTAAATTGCCGGACAAAGCTATCGACTTAATCGATGAAGCGGCATCTAGTATCAGAATGCAGATTGATTCTAAGCCAGAAGTACTTGACCGCTTAGAACGCCGCGCTATTCAGCTTAAGCTGGAAGAACAAGCGTTAAGTAAAGAGTCAGACGAGGCCAGTCGTAAACGTCTTGAGTTTTTACAACATGAACTGAGGGATGTCGAAAGTAAAGCTTCTGAGATGAATGAGATTTGGCATACCGAGAAAGCAGCATTAGCAGGCACACAACATATTAAAGCCGATCTCGAACAGGCGAGAATGGATTTAGAAGTAGCTCGTCGTGCGGGTGACTTAACGCGGATGTCTGAATTACAGTATGGGCGTATTCCTGAGCTCGAAAAGCAACTAGATTTAGCATCGCAAGCAGAAATGCAAGATATGACACTGTTACGTAATAAAGTGACTGAGGTCGAGATTGCTGAAGTACTATCAAAAGCCACCGGTATCCCTGTTTCAAAAATGCTCGAAGGTGAGCGTGAAAAACTATTGCATATGGAAGATGCATTGCATGAGCGTGTAATCGGCCAAAATGAGGCTGTAGAGGCAGTATCTAATGCCATTCGTCGTAGTCGGGCAGGTCTTGCCGATCCACAACGTCCAATAGGTTCGTTCTTGTTCCTTGGGCCTACCGGTGTGGGTAAAACTGAGCTGTGTAAATCGCTAGCTAAGTTTTTGTTTGATTCAGAATCAGCTCTTGTGCGCATAGACATGTCTGAATTTATGGAAAAACACACCGTTTCGCGTTTAGTTGGTGCCCCTCCCGGATATGTGGGTTATGAAGAAGGCGGTTACTTAACTGAGGCGGTTCGCCGTAAGCCCTATTCCGTGATCTTGTTAGACGAAGTTGAGAAAGCTCATCCAGATGTATTTAATGTGTTGCTGCAAGTATTAGATGATGGCCGTTTAACTGATGGTCAAGGCAGAACGGTTGATTTTAAAAACACTGTCATCATCATGACCTCTAACCTTGGCTCAGATATTATTCAAGAGGGCTTTGGTCATACGAGTTATGAAGATATGAAAGCTGGAGTCATGAATGTTGTGACGCAAAGCTTCCGTCCAGAGTTTTTAAATCGAATTGATGAGTCTGTGGTATTCCATCCCTTAGACGCCGAAAATATCAAACACATTGCCAGTATTCAATTTGAATTATTGCGCAAACGTTTGATCGAGAAAGAGTTCGATATTGAATTATCTGATGAGGCTTTATCATTAATTGCTGAAGCTGGATTCGATCCTGTTTATGGTGCAAGACCCTTAAAACGAGCATTGCAGCAAGAAGTAGAGAATCCTTTAGCCCAAAAATTGCTGCGAGGTCAATTATTGCCAGGTAAAATGATTAAAGTCGTAGTAGAAGATGGCAAGCTAGCCTTCAATCAATAATGTTATCTAGCATTATCAGCTAACGTTTTTGAACAAAGGGAGCATTAGCTCCCTTTGTTATTATTTACTTTGACAAAATAACCTGACCCGTTCGGTATTTTCAGTAATAGCTGCTTGCCTCTGTTCTTCTGTCATTGAGACAGTTTCACCAGTAGTTTTATCTTGTTGATTTAATTTGCTGTGAGTATTCAATACACTCAGGCTGTGCTTAGCACTTTCACAGATGTCTTTGGCTTGTTGTTTGTCTTTTTCATTAATGATTTTTGCTGATTGTTCTAATTGAGATTCCACGTTAACAGCGGTTTTTTTTTGTGGTGTGTAAGTGCCAATTTTAGCGGGTTCCATATCCTCACTATAAATCTTGCTTGCATCTACATTTAGGGGCTGTTGTTGGCTGTAATGTACAACGCCAGCATCATCCACCCAAGTGTAAATGGTCGCGGCAAATAAACATGTACTAAATGCAAAAGTGACTAAACCAAAAACTAAACGCGTAATTTCCATGTGAGTTTCCCAGAGCTAATTGACGTTATGCTTGAATATTTCAAAATATGCTATCTTTGAGTATAAATCCAACAACTAAAACGATAATGTGTAAAGTGTATGCAAAATTCACCTAATCACCCAGTAAAAAATAAAGGTATTTACCTATTACCTAACTTATTTACTACCGCAGGGCTATTTTCTGGTTTTTATGCTGTCATTTCATCAATGAACGGTCATTTTGAGTTAGCGTCAATTGCTATCTTTATCGCTATGATTTGTGACGGACTAGATGGCAGAGTCGCAAGGTTAACCAATACTCAAAGTGATTTTGGGGCTGAATATGATAGTTTGGCCGATATGGTTTCTTTTGGCATGGCTCCAGCGATCCTTGCTTATAATTGGGCATTGCAAGATTTAGGTAAAGTAGGCTGGTTAGCTGCTTTTATCTACTGTGCTTGTGCAGCATTGAGATTAGCTCGTTTCAATACCCAAGTTGGTGTTGCCGATAAACGTTATTTTCAAGGTCTAGCTAGTCCCGCTGCAGCAGCCTTAATCGCTGGAAGTATTTGGAGTGGTTCTAAATATGAGCTTGACCCTACCGATATAAATTACCTTGCCGCATTGATTACTGCATTAACAGGACTACTCATGGTCAGTAACTTTCGCTATCACTCCTTTAAGGAAGTAGATTGGCGAGGGAAAGTAAATTTCGTGGTGATGTTATTGCTCGTAGGTGTGTTCGTTATTATTTCTGTAGAACCAGCCATCATTCTTTGTCTTGGTTTCTACATATATGCACTATCTGGACCTGTTATCACGATTAACGCTATTAAGAAGTTAAAAGTGGCCCACATCGTTGGCGATGAATTGAATAAAACAGAGACACAACAACACTCAACCATCGATGACATCAATAATACTGATATTACCAACGAGAAAAATGAAAGTTAACTATAGAGTGATTTTCTTCAATAGCATCTAACAATAGAGTTTACGTAGTTAGTTCCTCTACTATATAGATAGCTGAGGTAATCGTTGTGACTTGCCAACATATTCATTAAATCATATCTTTTTTATCTAAATCTTAAATATGTACTATAATTATTATCCGGTTTTATATTAGTTAATCTACTCCTTTGTATTATCTGAAGCTTAATTGAGCAAAATCGAACACGGTTGTGTGTTTTTAGTACCGAGTTGTTTGATTAGTATTCGGTTGATTGCTTTTTTGCTAAAAGCTTTAAAAAAGGCCTTGCGCAAAACCGTGTGGTGCCTATAATGCGCATCCACTGACACGGCAGACAGCGCAAGCGGTTACTGAGTCAGGTTGAATTAAGTGCTTCAAAACACAGAGTTCAAGGCGAA